>NZ_JACJSA010000022.1 GCF_014697545.1 Oscillatoria sp. FACHB-1407
TTCTACACGAAGAACATTCTGCTCAACGAGGGTATCCGCGCCTGGATGGCACCCCAAGACCAACCACACGAACACTTTGTATTCCCTGAAGAGGTACTGCCACGTGGTAACGCTCTCTAGTAATATCGTTGCGGGTAATCGCGACCAAGAATCATCCGGATTTGCCTGGTGGGCAGGTAATGCTCGTCTAATCAATCTCTCTGGCAAACTCCTCGGTGCTCACGTTGCCCATGCGGGTTTGATCGTATTCTGGGCAGGAGCGATGACCTTATTTGAGGTCGCTCACTTTGTCCCTGAGAAACCCATGTATGAGCAAGGGTTGATTCTTCTGCCTCACCTCGCAACCCTCGGTTGGGGCGTTGGTCCTGGTGGTGAAGTAATCGATACTTTCCCTTACTTTGTTGTCGGTGTATTACACCTGATTTCTTCGGCTGTTCTCGGTCTGGGTGGGATTTACCACGCCGTGCGTGGTCCTGAAACTCTCGAAGAGTACTCAGCATTCTTTGGCTATGACTGGAAAGACAAGAACAAGATGACCACCATCATCGGGATTCACTTGATCCTGCTGGGACTGGGTGCGTTCTTGTTGGTGCTCAAAGCCATGTTCTTTGGTGGTGTATATGACACCTGGGCACCGGGTGGTGGAGATGTTCGTGTGATTACGAACCCCACGCTGAACCCTGCTGTTATCTTTGGCTATTTGTTGAAGTCTCCATTTGGTGGCGAAGGCTGGATCGTCAGCGTCAACAACATGGAAGACATCATCGGTGGTCATATCTGGGTTGGTTTCATCTGCATCGCAGGCGGTATCTGGCACATCCTTACCAAGCCTTTTGGTTGGGCACGCCGCGCCTTCATCTGGTCTGGTGAAGCTTACCTCTCCTACAGCTTGGGTGCGTTGTCCTTAATGGGCTTCATCGCGTCCACCATGGTCTGGTACAACAACACCGCTTACCCCAGCGAATTCTTCGGTCCCACTGGTCCTGAAGCGTCTCAGGCGCAAGCTCTGACCTTCTTGATTCGTGACCAACGCCTGGGTGCAAACGTTGGTTCTGCTCAAGGTCCTACTGGTCTGGGTAAATACCTGATGCGCTCTCCTACGGGTGAAATCATCTTCGGTGGTGAAACCATGCGCTTCTGGGATTTCCAAGGTCCCTGGCTGGAGCCTCTGCGTGGACCCAACGGTCTGGATCTCGACAAGATCAAGAACGACATTCAACCCTGGCAAGCACGTCGTGCGGCTGAGTACATGACTCACGCTCCTCTCGGTTCTTTAAACTCGGTGGGTGGTGTGGCAACTGAAATTAACTCGGTGAACTTCGTGTCTCCTCGTGCTTGGTTGGCAACATCTCACTTCGTTCTTGCCTTCTTCTTCCTGGTGGGTCACTTGTGGCACGCAGGTCGTGCTCGTGCGGCAGCAGCAGGTTTTGAGAAAGGTATCGATCGCGAGAATGAGCCAGTATTGGCAATGCCAGATATTGACTAATCTTCGGATTACAGTTCTCTAATCTCTAAAGCTCCCCTAGTGGGAGCTTTTTTTATGGAGGCATGAACGAAACGTGAACCTGAATTGCAGCGAACCTTACAAATACCCCACAAATTCTCTGTGGGAGTCGTTTCTATAGGGATAGGAGTGCTCTGTCCTTTCGATAGAGGGTGTTGTTGGAGTGCGCTCATTAGGCTGGTGAGAGTGTGTTTACTTTTAGTCACACAGCTTAATTTTCAATTGAGGTTTAGTATCATGACTCAATTTCATAAGAACTGGATGATCCGTTTTAGTAGTATTGCCAGTGCAGCCGCGATCGCAGCTACTGTAGCCCTCCCTGGTTTGGCGCAGACAACCCGCCCCAGTGCAGGCACCAATCCTACTCAACGCCCCACTACTCCTGGCACAACTCAAACCAACCCCACTCAACGTCCCACTACCCCTGGCACGACTCAAACCAACCCCACCAACCGCCCTACTCCGGGTACATCGACCACTCCTAACACTCGCCCTGTTCCAGGTACATCAACCACTCCTGGTAATACAAACCCCGGTGCTAACAACCCTACTCAGGGAACGATTTCCTCGCTGGATCGGGAATTTGTGACATTAGCCTATCAGGGTAACAACGCTGAGATTCAAACCTCTCAATTGGCGTTGCAACGCTCCCAAAACCAGCAAGTGCGGCAATATGCAGAGCGTATGATTCGCGAGCACACGCAGGCAAACCAGCTTTTGACTCAATATGCTAACCAACGTAATATTGCCCTGCCTACAGCACCCGTTGATCCATTGAACCGGGCGATCGCTGAACGGCTCAGTCAATCGTCAGGCAGTGAGTTCGATCGCGCTTACATGGAAGTGCAAGCGGTTGCTCACCTGCGTACTGTAGCGTTGTTCCAAACACAAGCTAACTTTGGTCAAGAGCAGGGATTGAGAGGTTACGCGGCTCAACTGCTGCCTAACATCGAAAACCACTACCAAATGGCAAGCCAAATGATTCCTAGCCGTAGTGCAGGTAACGTGCAACCTGGCACTGGCTCCGGTCTAGGTTCTGGCAGAGATATGAATCAACCCGTTCGATAAGTTCTGTCTTAGCTCTAAAAAGCGATCGCTCTTACGGGGGCGATCGCTTTTTTAGTGGTCACAATTTAGCGTATAGGATGGAATCCTTACATCCTGATTCTGTATGGCTAGCGCGTTTTCCCTTCCACCCGGTTATACCATTCGTGATGTTCGAGGTCGGACGGCTCAACAGCAGGGATACAACATGGTGCTTCGTTAGATGAACAGGCTGAACCTCTGCAACGGATAATGAGGAGCAGGACTGCTTCATTACGATATAACTCACTACGATAGAACCATGACTCAACTGCAAGCCTTAATTTTTGATGTCGATGGCACGCTCGCCGATACTGAACGGGACGGACATCGCATCGCCTTTAATCGTGCCTTTGCTGATGCGGGCTTAGCGTGGGAATGGTCAGTGGAACTGTACGGCGAACTGTTAGAGGTGACAGGCGGCAAGGAGCGAATCAAGTTTTACATCGATCGCTACAATCCTGAGTTTGAACCTCCAGCCAATCTAAAAGAGTGGATCGCTGGGCTACACGCCGCGAAGACCAAACACTACACGCAACTATTGAGTGAGGGAACAATCCCGATGCGACCGGGAGTAAAGCGACTGTTGCTAGAGGCAAGACAACAAGGGGTGAGATTGGCGATCGCTACGACGACCACCCCTGCCAATGTGACGGCTTTGCTGGAAAATGCGTTAGCTCCTGATAGTGTGGGGTGGTTCGACATTATCGGTGCGGGAGATATCGTTCCTGCGAAGAAACCTGCCCCTGACATTTATGACTACGTCTTGAAGGAACTCAACCTTGATCCAAAAGCATGTTTGGCATTTGAGGATTCCCAGCAAGGAGTAAAGTCTTCACGAGCAGCCAACCTGGCGACGATTGTGACGGTCAATGGCTATACCCAAGATCACGATTTCACCGGAGCAGAACTGGTGATCGATCAGTTTGGGGAACCTGATCAATCATTTCAAGTCATTTCTGGAAATGCTTACTCTGCCTCCTACTTTGATCTGGAATTAGCAGAGCAAGTCTTAAAAGAAGTGAACGCCAGCTTGTAACCTTTGTATTATTTGTAGTACAATCAGGGTGTTGCACTGATCCCGTCAGCGCAGAGCATGATGCCGGTTTGAAACATCTTTGAGCCATATCAAGATCGGGAGCACGAACTACGGAAAATTAAGGTTTGCCGAGCCGACGCAGGTTGGTTTTGCCCCTGTAGTCATGGTTTCAACCGCCAAGATCCATACTCCAAACTCAGGTTGTTCAGAACCAATCGTGTTTTCCAGGCAAATCGGTATGAGAACGTTGTCGTTTTGATTGAGCGATCGCCCCCATGAGTTCAGGCTACCCTTGGAATGATTACGGTTCTTCCGACAACAGCCCCCACGCCAAAGGGCTATTGGGATCGGGTTGGCGACCGCTTGTGCGTCAGCTCGACCTGAACTTTTTGGGACAACTCATGCTCCATGACACCTGGGAACTGTCCTACAAAGTCATGGATCTGACGAGCAGCATTGCTAACGCGATGGGACGAAACGAGTTTACCTGGTGGGCAAATCTCCTGAATGCCTTCTCAGAAGACACACGCTACACCATCGACCAATTCTGGAATTACGTCACCCCAGAGCCACCCGCCCCCGATCGCCGTTTCAAAGATGTTTTGAGCACCGAAACCCCGATCAAACAAACCATTAGCCGTGACAACGTCCCGGTTGATTTTGTCTTGCGGCGATTGCAAGAGATTACGATTCTCAAAATCCTGGAGTTTTTGGGTCGTCCAGATATCGTGACCCAATATTGCCTGGATCGCTACTTCTACTACCCGGTTGAGCGGTTCACTCAATGGGAACGGCTAGAGGTCATTGGTGTTGCCTACGCCTATTGGGCAGAGCACAAGGTCTGGTTGCAGATTGATCCGGGCGATCGCCAAAACAAACGTTGGTACACCCTGATTGCGGATGATATGGCTCCCTTGATTCACAAAGCCACCTTTAATCTGGCGGTGATGTTGAGTGGCTATCAGAGCCGTGTGGGTAAAGTCCACAGTCAGTTCACGATTCGCGATTTTCCAGCCGAGGTGCAAGCCTTTACCGATGCGGTGCAACACGCGATTCTCAACCAAACCCAGTTGGCGGTATTGGTACAGGGGGAACCGGGAACCGGAAAAACGGCATGGACTCAAGCGATCGCCAAAGAAATCCTGGCACCCTTGGGCTATGTCATTTTTATTCTGGATCACGATGCCGTTGAAAATTTCATCCCCCCTGGCTACCTGGAGCGCATCTGCATCATCATTAACGAAGCAGATAACCTGGCGAAAAATCGGGCGTTTGAGATTGCTCAAAGCAATAACAAAACGGAGCACATCCTGAGCTTGCTGGATGGCACTCTTTACCAGAGTGTGGTGGATGAAATGGAGATCCAAGCACAGCAACGTCTGGTGGTGCTCATGACCTGCAACACCACGGAGCGACTCGACCCAGCCGTATTACGAAAAGGTCGAGTGGACTTAATTGGGGAGTTTACCCACCAGTTTGTATAGGACGATTTGTGTAGGTGATCCTACTCCTCGATCGCCCCACCACAGGAACTCCCGGCACCAGCTGTGCAACCAAAACAGTGGCGAGCAGTGACAATCTGTCGTTCTGCCAACAGTTGCGGGTCGAAATCGCGAATGTGAGCTGATGAGCGATCGGGCAGTTGCACCTCCAGATCGAGCATCTGATTGAAGTCGCAATCAAACAAGCGACCATCCCACGATACAGATAGGGTGTTGCGACACATCAACCCTGATATGGTTGCTGGGTTAAAGGAGTTGACCAACACTTCCATATAGCGGTGCAGGTTGCCCGACTGCTCCAGCCATTCTAAAAAACGGGAGATGGGCATATTGTTCAACGCGATCAGGCGATCGAAACTGACCCCATGATTTTTCAGGAGCCCGGTCTTCCATTCCTGCTCCATCTTTTTCTGACCACTGGCTAAAAATGCCCCGGTTGGATTGGACATAAGGGTCAGGCAACGCTTGGGATCTCCCTGTCCATAGCCCGCTGCATTGAGTCGCCGCAGTGCCTCAATCGATCGCTCAAAGGTGCCATCTCCGCGTTGCGCGTCCGTGTTGAACTTGCGATAGTGGGGCAACGAGCACACCACTTCGACTCCTCGTTCTGCAAACCATTCCGGCAAATCCTGCATCCGGGGCAACAGCAGCACCGTCAAATTACAGCGATCGATAACGTGCTTGCCGCGAATGACACACTGCTCGACCAGATAGCGAAAGTGGGGGTTCAGTTCGGGCGCACCTCCGGTGATATCAACCGTGTGGGCGGTTGTCTGGTCAAGTGCTCGCAAACAAGCATCGATTGTGCTGCGATCCATGATTTCGGTGCGATCGGGTCCAGCGTCCACATGGCAGTGACGACAGGTCATGTTACACAGCTTGCCAACGTTGATTTGAAAAATGTCCAGTTGGGCCGGTTGCAAGGTCTGCCAACCGTGCGACTGGATCGCTGCCAAAAAGTCGCTGGGTTTTGGAGTGTGGGACAAATCCAGATTTACCAGAGTGCTCTGTTGGGCTTGTGGATCTGATAGGGGCGATCGCCGCCTTAGCAGGGATGTCGTCGGTTTTGGTCCTGTGCTGGGGCTAGACAAATCCAGATCGGTTATAGCGGTTTCATCAAACATCAAATATTTCCTTGGCTGCTTTACATGGCTAACTGTTTGACGTGGTCGAGCATCTGCATCCCATGAACAAGCGATGCCCCTCCACGAATTGCCGTTGCTACATGCAGGGCTTCGGTCATCTGTTCCACATCAGATCCCTGTTGCAAACACTCCTTACTGTAGGCCTCAATGCAATAGGGGCATTGCACCGTATGAGCTACAGCTAAAGCAATCAATGCCTTTTCTCTCGCCGACAGTGCTCCATCAGCAAACACGGCTCCGTAGTAGTCAAAAAACTTGCGGGCTAACTCAGGATTGCCCTCTGCAACCTGACCAAAGTGGGCTAAATGCTCCGGCTTATAATACTGTTCCATATCCTGGGTTCTCAGAGAAAAACGTCAGCGCATGTACATCTCTTATTGACCTTAACAGACTGCAATAGATGACAACCTTGCAAAATGGCACTTCAAAATGCTGTGTGCCAGTGTCACGCTTGCAAGCAACTGGAATGCATCAGGTGACGCCATCTCGTGAGTGGTTCACGGGGGGTTGGTTTACCTTGACCGCACTGTAAAAAACTTCAGGCAGATTATGAATACAGCCTTATTGCGAGTATTCAAATTGCTACAACCTGAATGGCAATGGCAGTAGAACTTCATCAAAAATTGATATAACCAGGTGGGGTTTTTCAAGTAGCTTGTGAATAGTTTCCATGCCTGATTTCATAAGAGTTGAGAATGTGCTCATCCGCCTGAAAATCTCCAGTTTTCTGATACAACCGTTATTCATCTTCTGTAAAATGAAACTTGGATTAAAAATCCCAGAATGGCAGCTTAGAATGTGTTGGAAGTAAGTCAAACCAATCTCGTGTCTTGTTCGCGAGTCATAGTATTGACTTCATCAATGGTTTGAGAAAAAATTCTTGGGCTGCATCGTCAATCCCATTGATTCTGGTGGGCAATCTAGCTTCGGGACATCCACCGTGCTGTGGGCTTCTTCACTCCTCTGCCAAAACCTCTCTTTCAAGGAAACAATGACAGCACCAACCCATTTTGATGCGGTTATTCAGGGTCTATCGCAAGATCAAAACGTAACGCGCATTAAGAAGCTGTTGCTTTATCTTTGTCGAAATCAGTGGGAGAGTAACGTCGATCGGTTAAACCAGGTCAATCTTCATCCTCTGGTACAGGACTTGTTACACGTTGCACCTGATCTGGAACAACTCAGAGCAAAGTTAAGTAAGGTCGTCAAGTCTCTCAATAAACCTGCTGAGTATGCCCTGGTTGCCAATGCAATCATTAATCATCTCAAACCTCTCTACACCGTTGAGGATGCCACTCAAGTCATTTCGGCTCCAGGCAATTATGACGAGATTAGTGCGTTACTAGAGCAGGATCCGCAACACGTTCGCATCAAAAAAATTTTGTTCTGTGCCTGCAACGGTCGTTGGGAGAATGATCCCAACATTTTAGCAAGCTACTCCCTTGAGGGCTTGGTGGAGCGATTGCATACCCTGACTCCTTCGCTTAACGAATTGAGTGCGGTGCTCTACAGCATTGTAAAAACGCTGAATCGGCAGGCGGAATATACGCTAGTTGCCAACACGATTGTGGAAGCCTTCACACGGTTGTATCCTACCCCTTCTGTCTCGACTCGTATCCTGTTTGCTGAGACAAACGGGACTGCAAATCAGGCTCCACCTCCGGTTGCGTCGCCGATGGTTGCCTCTCCCCCAACTCAGCAAGTGGCGATCGCCTCCACATCCCATGAATCGTCCGCAGAGTTCCCTAAAGAACCGCCTAATTTGTTTGACCTGCGGATTGAGGTGATGAAATACACGAGCCCGTTGAGAGCTAAAGCGTTGCTGTTTTCAGCTCTGTACCGCTCGGTGGATGCCACGGGAGAAGGGTGGGCTGTCGTGCGATCGCACGATTTAGATGAACTGTTGCAATCGGCAGTCGATCGCTATCCCAGCTATGAGTTGTTAGAAGTCGCTCTCAAAGATGCCGCAAAAGCGTTAAGCGATTCCAAGCAGTATTTGCAGGCAGCCGGTGCTGTGTTACGTGCCGTGCGATCGTGGTATCACTACATGGCAGCCCTACCAAAACCCAATCCGAAAGCCCACACTCAGGCAGCACAAGTCAGCCGCCCCCCTCAACCACCCCCCAATACTGCGCCAATTTTACCGATCGCCCCCTCTGACAAACCAGTGGATGACACCTGCTCTTTTTTGCCGCCTCCAGTTCCATCTCAACCCCTCAACACCGAGGAAAATCAGAGCCGACCGCTCACCCCACCGCCGTTGAAGTTGGACAACGATGATCTAGACCAGGGCGATCGCACCCTGGATCTGACTCCCCCATCAACTTATCCAGAAAACGGCTTTCCCAAACCCCAATAATGCCCGCGAGCAGAGGTCAGTGGTATGCATGTGAGTGAATTGTTAAGGCGATATGCCAGTGGGCAAATTGATTTCAACGGCGAAAATTTAGGGGGAGCCAATCTAACTGGAGCCGATCTGATCGGGGTTGATCTAAGTGAAGCAAATCTGAGTAGCACGATTTTCGTGTTTGCCTATCTCAACCGGGCTAGCCTGAGCCGAGCCAATCTAATGAGTGCCAAACTCAGTGGAGCGAATCTAAGCCAGGCTAATCTGATCGCCTCAAAGTTGCAGGATGCTGACCTGCATGGAGCAACGTTGCAAGGGGCTGATCTGCGGAGTGCTGACCTGACGCTGGCCAATCTTCTGGATGCAAACTTGATTGATGCCGATCTGCGAAATGCTAATTTGGGTGGTGCGAACCTGACCGGAGCTTGTTTACGGGGGGCAAACCTGCGGGAAGAAAACCGCAAATACACGGCAAACCTGCGCGGCGCAAACCTGCACAAGGCTGACCTGCGCGGCGCAAACCTGACTGGGGCTGATCTTGCCAGAGTAGATCTGCGGGGCGCGAATTTGAGTGAGGCAACTTTGCGAAATGCTGACTTAAGCGGGGCTGACCTCAGCGGTGCTATTTTGCGAGGGACATTTCTCACGGAGGCAAATCTGCTCGAAGCCAACCTAGAGGGGGCTGATCTGTGGAATGCTAAGTTGGAGCGAGCAGACCTGACGGAGGCAAATTTAAACGCAGCCGGGCTGCAAGGGGCGATCATGCCCGATGTGCGCCTTACCAAGGCTGACTTAAACGGGGCGAACTTGACAACGGCGAAACTGTCGCGGGCTGATTTAAGTCGTGCCAGCTTGCAAGGGGCGATATTGCGTGAGGCAAACCTGACAGATGCTTATCTAGCACGGGCTGACTTGATGGATGCTGACTTGCAGGATGCCAGCCTGGTGAGAGCTGAACTCAGTAGTACAAACCTGATGGGAGCTATCCTCAAAGGGGCTGTTTTGCCCGATGGCAGCGTGCATGATTAGAACGGTACGATGTGATTGGGTTCGTCAAACTGAAACCGTCCGTAACCAAGGAACTGCCCATAGGGAGTGTCGCCCGCAGGGTAAGCAGTCACTCCAAACAGGTAAGTGCCACCTGCATTAGGATTGCGATCTGGACGCAGTCCAATCGTGACCGTGGTGCCCGGAGGAACGGGTGGGTCAAAGGTAACCGTAACGGTTTGGGTATCGCGATCAAACGTCGTGTCTGCCAGCGTTAGAGCTTCACCACGATCGCCACGAGTACCTGTAAAGGCGCGGGTTTCATCGAGTTCATACCGCACTAATCGAGAACTGGTTGAACCATTTTCTTGGGCGATCGCCACTCGTTGTAGAGGTTCTCCGGCATTATCGGGAACCGTCAACGTGAAGTAATAGGTGGCTCCTGGGGCACTGGTCAGATTGCGGGTCGTGGCACTGTAGGTCAGTCGGGGAGGCTGTACAAAATAAACTCTGCCATCGGAGAGCCTTACTGCCTCGACGGGTAAGCTAATCCAGGCGACAGTGCCAACGACCGCCGCCAGGGTTGTTGCGAGCCAGGTTGAGGTACGCATCACTAAATCTCTCAAAGCGAACTGCTGCCTCTACTCTAGCGAATTCGTTGAGGAGTGAGGGGGGCAGCAAGTGGGGGAGTTATGGGGTGGGGAGAAACCATCTATGAATTGCCTCATCCACTCATCTGCCCCACTCCCTACGCCCTATTCCCCACTCCCTCCCTAATAGCTGATCTCCAATGTGACGTTAGCCTGCACCTGTTGCTCACCACCGATGACGGGGGTTGCATTAGCCGATCGCTCAGCAGCAGCGTAGGGAAGGGGAGGCGAGAAGACAGGACCACCACCAATTTGGATACTGACGACATCTCCTCGGTTCAACCCTAATGCGTCTAACACAGCATCCGCTTGTTGTTGTGCGTCTTCGGTGGCTTCGCGCAATGCCACTTGACGAGCAGTGGCGATCGCTTCATCGGAGGCGATAAAACTAACGCTATCAATACGGCTGGCTCCGGCTCTGACAGCATCATCCAGCAGGGTTCCGACTTGCGACGTTTCTAACTGAAAACTGACGACATTGGCGGCAGCATATCCTGTAACCCGTTGCTGGTTGTCAGTGTAGGTGTAAACGGGATTCAGGTTAATGCCTGTGGTTTGCAAGCGGTTGACATTGCGCGATCGCAACAGTTCCACCACAGCTGCCGATCGCCGCGCAACTTCCTGCTGAACTTCCTGAGCGGTTCTACCTTGTGCTTCAACTCCTAATTGCACTTGCGTCAGCGTAGTGCCAATCACCTCAACGCCCTGTCCAGTGACTGTAATCGTTCTGGCACGGCGTTCCTCGGCAAAGGCAGCTGACATGGGGGTTAAGCCAAACACACCCAGGGTCAACGGGACGATGCAACAGGCTTTGATGAGATTGGATAGATGACGGGATGACAGCATAGATTTCATGGTTCTCCTCACTGAGAAAAGCGTCTGGATCACGCGACGCTATAGATTGATGTTTCTAATCTGCCATCTCTGATCCAGGTTCGTGTGTTTGGTTACAGTTTTAGCAACTACGAACTAAGCCGATATGAACCGTTTGAAGGGGGCGATCGCCTGATACCGCCAGATTTTGCATGGGGTAGGTGTTTCAGTAGTATCCTGAGTCATTTTCGTTCTCGTCCCTACCAAATCTCAAACTTATTTATAGCAGTACTCACTAAGGTTAGAACGGGGTGCAGGGGTGGAACCCCTGGCTGGGGCGCAGCCCCCACAACCCCTTATGTCCTAATGCCTATGCGTAGGGCTATAACGTCAGTTCGGTTTAAGAGCCCGGCAAATGAATTCGCGGCTACTAGAGCAAAGTCCGCCGACACGGACTCCGGAAAATGCGGAATTTGACGAACCAACGCAGGTTGGTTTTGCTCTGATAGCAGCGGGTTTAACCGCCGAAATCCTGATCCCGAATTGACGTTATTTACTTCCCATTCCTAAGCTTTCTGGCTAAAGCTAATACTCCTCTACTCTTGACAGTTAAGCGAAAGCTTATCTATACTGCCAATAGTTAAGTATTTGCTTAAATTTTGTCTGATGAGTAGACCCATTGCCAGTGCTGATGTGTTTCAGGCGATCGCTGACCCCACTCGCCGTGCCATTCTCGATCGGTTGCGATCCGGAGAACAGCCCGTCAAACAGCTTGCCGAACCCTTTGAGATGTCATTACCTGCCATCTCTCAACATCTGCAAATTCTGTGTAACGCGGGGTTAGTCAGTCAACAAAAATCAGGACGACAACGGCTCTATCGACTCAACCCAGTCCCCTTACAGGAGGTGTCTGAGTGGATTGCCCATTATGAGTCGTTTTGGCAGCAAAAACTGGATGCCCTTGGTGCCTATTTGGAGGAAAACCCATGAGTCAGGCAGTTCATCTGGAGGTGTTTTATCCGCATCCACCGGAGCGGGTATGGCAAGTGTTGACCGATCGCCGTGTCCTCGCTGACTGGATGATGGAGAACAACTTTGAACCCAAGTTGGGACATCGGTTTCAGTTTTACGCTCAACCCTTACCGGGGCTGACATCCATTATTGAATGCGAAGTAGTGGAATTGGAGGAGCCTACTCGTCTGGTTTACACCTGGCGCGAATCTCCCACAGCTGAACCCTCTCTGGTGATCTGGACACTGACCACAGTTGCGGGTGGCACTCAAGTTCGCTTGAAACACCACCAGCACAGCTATGCGTATGCTGTAGCGACTCTAAATCGCTCTGGCACGCCCAATACGCATCGTGCCAATCATACTGCTGAGAAAACCGCTCACTTCTACGGTGATCACCTTTCCACAACCTCAGTGCTGGAGGCTCCATCCCGTTATTCAACCTCACGGAATATAACGCAGTCTCTTCCTTCAGGGATCGCTACTGCTCTGGAGCTGTTTGAGTTTCAACCATTCAACTGGGACTACTATCTCAATCACCAACTGCCAAAAACGTTATAGCAACCGAGGGGTTGGTTGGGACGGGGTGCAGGGGTGGAACATTGCCTTTGCCTTAAGCTTTGTGACCAAAGCTGTAATTCATGAGGAGAAACCTCTGATGATCCATACACCGATCGCCCAATTAGAAGAAAAACTAGAGCACGCGATGCTCACTAGCGATGTTGCTGTCTTGGATGAACTCATTGCTGATGATCTGATCTGGACAATGCACACTGGGTTTGTCAGCAACAAACAACAGGATTTGGAGGCGCACCAGACAGGTGCGATCCGCTTTACAAAAGTGGAGATTAGCGATCGCCAAATACATTCCTACAGCAACGATTGCGTGGTCGTTACGCTCAAAGCAGACCTCGCTGGAACCCTCTACGGTCAAGCCTTTTCAGAACCCTATCGCTTTACTCGAATTTGGTTGCACCGTGACAATCGCTGGCAAATTGCCGCTGGTCATGTGAGCCAAATTATCTCCCTTTAATCGTTTACTCTCGCTTACTGCTACTCTCGATTACTGGGCGATCGCAATCTCTTGAGTCGCTGCCCATTGGGTCAGGTCTTGTCGATTAATCGCAGCTGCCATCAAATCAGGGAACAGGTCTGGTGTACAGGCAAAAGCGGGAATTCCGAGTTTTGCTAATGCGTGAGCATTGTCGTGATCATAGGCGGGTGAACCATCGTCGTTCAGAGCAAATAGGGTAATGACTTGTACCCCACTGGACACCAGCGTCCCCAATCGTTTGATCATTTCTTCACTGCCCGGACCTTCATACAAATCCGAGATCAACACAAAAATGGTTTCCTGAGGACGTTGAATCAGCTTTTGACAATAAGCCAGTGCTTTGGGTGTGTCATTGCCACCCCCCAGTTGAGTTCCAAATAAGACCTCTATCGGATCTTGCAATAAATCTGACAGGTCAACGACCTCTGTGTCGTATGCGACCAGGCGCGTGCGGACAGCCGGAAGTGACGCTAAGACACAACTGAAAACGCCTGCATACACCATGGAAGACAGCATAGAACCGCTCTGATCCACACACAGGATAATGTCCTGGAGCGACGATCGCTTCCGTCCATAGCCAATGCGACGCTCCGGAATGATGGTGCGATAGTCTGGCTGATAGTGCTTCAGGTTCGCTCGAATGGTGCGTTGCCAATCAATCTCATGGTGTCGGGGACGACGATTCCGAACGGCGCGGTTGAGGCTCCCCATGATCGCCTGCCGAGTCGGATTCGCGAGTTTCTGCAACAGGTCATCCACGACTCGTCGCACCACAATTCGGGCTGTTTCTTTGACCTTGGCGGGCATAACCGCATTCAGCGACAACAGATTTGACAATAGATGCACGTCCGGTTCCACCGCTTCCAGCATTTCTGGTTCCAGCAATAGTCGTTGTAGATTGAGACGTTCCAGAGCGTCTTGCTGCATTACTCGCACAACCGACGTTGGAAAATAGGTGCGAATGTCGCCTAACCAACGAGCCACCTGTGGCGACGCAAATCCGGCTCCACTTCCTCGTTGCGACTCATACAAAGCAGCTAACGCCTTATCCATGGCGCGATCGCTATCACTTAGAGTTAACGACCCACCCCGCTCATCCCCATCGGCTCCTGCACAAATACCATCGGCGGCACCTCCACCCAGAATGAGCCGCCAACGTCGCAGCCGCTTTTGTGACGAGAAGTCAGTCATGATGAAACCTCACAGTGCAACCTCACAGTGCAACCTCACAGTGCAACACCTAGTAACTGAGCAATCAGAGGAAGAACCGCCTCTGCGCGATGACTATCCCACTCGCCAGGGCTGCTCCATGCTCTATTTGCCATACCCCGTTCCCCGTCCTGACGGACACGCTCTCCCATCTGACGACGCTCTGAGGCAGAAAAGGTGGAAAAGGTGCGACGCAACAGGGGCAGAACTGCCGTAAAGGTATCCCCTGAGAGTTGCATCACCCAGTCATCCAAAACCTGCCAGAGAGTTGGGTTGTGCAGTAACAACAGCCCACTCCCTGCAAGGAAGCCTTCAATCCAGTGGGCAGCATGGGCAGGCTCAGTAGCGGTAGAGAGTGCCAATCCCAGACGACGGGCAGTGTCTTCTGCCTGAAATACACCCGCCTCAAACAACAATCGGCAACACCGACCCGCCAACAGCCCATGCAATCCCTGCTGGTCTGCCAGTTTTGCCAGCACCTGTTGCCACCGCTCCAATGCATTCGGTTGCTGGAGTAACCCGATCGCCCCCTGCACTGCAATGATCAACCGATACAAATTAGCCGCCGCCTCATCATCCAGCGAAGCTGACGCCACCGGAAGACCAACGCAAATCCGGGTAATGAGCCCATCCACCACATGCCCCACCACCTCTGTCTCAAACTGGCGCACTGTGCCATAGCGCATGACGTTTACCAAAGGCGGCAACGCTGCCATCAGATGGGTAATGTCGCTCGCGATCGCCGCTTCAGCTTGCAGACGAGCCATCAGATGAGCGATTACCGATGGCAGATTTGCCACCAAAGTTTGATCAATCAACTCCGTCAACTCTGGCAAATTCGCTCGATTCGAGCGATCGCACGTCCAGGCGGTGGCTGCACTCTCAACCGTGTTTCCCCAAACGCCCGCCTCAATCAACCGAATCGCAAATTCGGGTTTCCACTGCAACTGCCACGACTCCCGAAACGTCCCTTTTGTGTTGCCCAGCAACTGGGGTTTGCCCCACGGGAGGTGGATCAGTCTCAGCCGATGCAACAGTTGCGATCGCTCCAGGTCAAGGGGTTTTCGTAAATCGAGGTCTAAGCTGGTTTCCGCTGCATCGGGTTTCATCCGCAATCGCTTTTGCTGTCGCTGGAGATCCTGCTGGAGCGGCACCATCGGCGTCTCGTCAGGAACCTTGCCCAACCGTTCACCGACAATCAACTGATTGTGAATCAATTGCATCGGGAGCGGATCCCCAAAGCACAGCACAGTTTGTGTGGCTTCGTTTAACTCCGGCAACCCAGGAAGGGGGCGATCGCGCAAAGCAGCCAGGGTTTCGGCTAAACGCACCGCTTCGATGACGTTTGCAGAAGAGGCATCCAGGTCTTGTTTGCGTAGCAATCGCGCCACTTGAGTCATCCAGCAAATTGAGCTATCCATTGTTTTGCTGGCACTCTGCGTTTGACCCCATTGTGGCGATCGCTGTTGGCTCCGTTCTCCCTGATCCCAGAGATGCTGATACCAGCCTGGTGACTCGATTCCAGCCCCATAGCCACTACTCATAGACAAGCGTCCATGTGTCCAGGGAACCCAGGTTGTCTCCACCTTACACTTGGGCAAGCCTTTCAAGAGCGCGTTATCGTCTTTAGCGGGAGGCATGTTAACCAGTGCAGGCGCGTGCCATGCTCCGCAAACCACAGCAATTTTTTGAAAGCCCTGCTTTTCCGCCTCGCGAATCGTTTTTCGCATGTAGGCTTCGCGGAGTGGTTCCAATGGAGATAACCAGGCGGTCGTCTGCTCCACCTCAGCCCGCAAAACAACCATTGCTTCGAGAATCGCCGCGAATAATTCCGTGCTGTCCTGCCGCTGTTCTACCAGGTGCTCCCACCAGCGTTCTCCATCGCTGTAGCCTGCGGCTTGTGCCAGGAGACTGAGGGGATCAGTCTGGCAGGTAGCCTGGGGCAGGGGGGAATGGGGAGTCGGGGCGATCGCCTCTGTGGCTTGACCCTCCTCCGCTACTTCATTGTCTTTCACATCTTCACCTGCCTCTCCTCCCATCGCCAATCGATGCGCTTGAGGCAAATCCATAAACCGCACGGGGACTTGCTGCTCCAGGGCATAGCGAAGGGCTTGCCACTCCGGTGAGAAGACAGCAAAGGGATAGTAGACCGCCCGCTGAGGATTGTCTGGGACGTAAACCAGTAAGGCGACCGGGGGACGCATCTGAGGATGGATCAGCAACGGCAGAGCAGCTTCAGCATCCGGTGGTCCTTCAACCAGCACCATGTCAGGTCGCAGTGCCTCTAACGACTGGCATAAGCTGCGAGCAGAACCGGGGCCATGATGACGAATACCAAAAATGTGAACACGAGAATGAGCAGTTGGCATATCAAATCATTTCCCGACTGGCACGATACAAGTCTTTCCAGCCATCGCGCTCTTTTACGACGGTTTCCAAATATTCCTTCCACACCACCTGATCTTGAATGGGATCTTTCACAACTGCCCCAACTAACCCAGAAATCAGGTCATTGGCTTTCAACGCCCCATCTCCAAAATGGGCCGAGAGTGCCATGCCACTATTCACCACGGAAATGGCTTCTGCGGTGCTGAGGGTGCCCGTTGGCGACTTCAGTTTTGTTTTGCCGTCGATTGTGACTCCATTGCGCAGTTCTCGAAAGATGGTGACCACTCGTTGAATTTCCTCCAATGCGGGCACTTCCGCAGGCAGTTCTAAAGCACGTCCCAGGCTTGTTACCCGCTGATGGACGATCGCCACCTCTGATTCGATTGTGTCGGGTACGGGCAAAATCACTGTATTAAAGCGGCGTTTTAATGCGCTGGAGAGTTCATTAACCCCGCGATCGCGATTGTTAGCCGTAGCGATCACATTAAAGCCCTTCGTCGCCTGAACTTCGGCATTCAGTTCAGGAATAGGCAACACCTTTTCAGACAAGACAGTAATCAGCGTATCCTGCACATCGGAGGGAATGCGCGTCAGTTCTTCCACACGGGCAATTTTGCCGTCTGCCATCGCCCGCATCATCGGACTCGCCACCAATGCCTCCATCGACGGACCTTCCGCCAGCAAGCGAGCGTAATTCCATCCATAGCGAATCGCCTCTTCGCTCGTGCCTGCGGTGCCTTGAATCAGCAGGGTAGAGTCACCAGAAATGGCCGCTGTCAGATGTTCAGATACCCAGGATTTAGCCGTTCCCGGAACGCCATAGAGCAACAGAGCGCGATCGGTAGCAAGGGTAGCGATCGCCACCTCCATCAAGCGTCGATTGCCGATGTATTTGGGAGACACTTCAAATCCGTTGTCCAGCGTTCCACCCAGCAAATAAATTGACACCGCCCAGGGGGATAGCTTCCAGTTGGGCGGACGTTGCCGAGTATCAGCTTGAGCCAATTCATCTAATTCGTGAGCAAATTGTTGTTCAGCGTGCTCGCGCAAAAGAGAGGAGGGAGGAGTTGGCGGTTGGGAGTTGGGAGTTGTCTGAGAGTGAGCGGTCTGAGCGTTCGCTTTTGGGGTTGCCATGGGTGATGGGGTGAAAGGTGGTGAGGATGTTTGACTGTGGAATTTGTAGCCTAGAAATCAATAACTAGAAATCAATAGGAATAAAGCTTTTGGAAACCAGTCTCGGTCTATCTAATGGGCACCCTGCGGAATGCTGTGCCCCACCGAGGACGGTTGCTCAAATGCTTGCCGCATGTCGTATCGAAATTGCAGTAATGCCAAAAAATGATGTATTGCACTATTCAAGATGGTGTTATCTTCAAATGTTGTTCTGAGGTCCGTTGCCTCCGTAATCAGTTCAGGTGGAATTCGTAAAGCAAACTCTTCCAGTGCGGAGCGCAATTGCCAGAGAACAGTTGTCTCAGGAACAAGATTGGATAAACCATGCATCACTTCACGCGCCAACTCTACACTCCAGGGGTTTTGGTGGCGTTGCAGTATCCAGAGAAGCTGATTAAGTTGACCGGGATCAGACTGTAATTCGTGAATCACAACTGCTTCCAGTTGTTCTTCTGATAAGACTTCGACACAGACTTGACCGCGTGCGCTTTTGCCGGAGTAATTGAGGATTGCGGCTGCCCAATCCCGATCGCCATGCCGTCTTGCCGCTTGTGCCCATCCATCTAATAAAACGGTTTTCCATTCACTCAGTGCCGCTGCTTTAACTAGCTCAGTCGGGGTTTGACAAAACGTTTGTTGCCAAAACCTCAACGGAACACCTGCGATCATTTGCAACAACCAGTTTGCTTTTTCTCCTAAATTTCGGTTAGGGGTTGATTGTCCAACGCCATCTCGTAACATCTCGGTATCACAACTTGCTGGCAGTTCGATTTGAATCCCATCCTGGTGTGCCTTTGCAGGGATCAAAGCGTTGATCCGTTCAGTCATGCGTTGACACAATCGCGAGTCTGGGAGGTTAGCCAGTAGGTCGGCTGCAACCCGACGCACCTCTTTACTGCGATCGCCCAATTTTTCCTCCAGGAACGGTTCATCTGCCATGCTCAACTCAATTCGGAGGATTTCAAGAAACTTAGCGCGATCGCCCGCTGACTCCTGGCTCCAGGTGCCTTGCAGTAGCTCTCTGGCGCGATCGGGCTGATGTGAGCGTAAATCTTGTAAATACAGCAGTCGGGCGGCTGTACTGCCCGTCTCCCAGTCCTCCTCTGTGGCTACCTCTACTGCATAGCTCCAATCGGGGTTTTGAGCAGCAAGCCAGCGTCCTCGCTGTCCTAACACAAGCAGAATTGCAGCCCGTAAATCTCGCTGTTGTCTTCCTGCGTCCAGTAATTCCGGCAGATACAGTTCAGGGACTCGCTGGCGTTGTTTGGAGGCGATCGCCAACCACTCTGGCAACACCTGGGTATATTGCCCCTGAAGCATCTGCTGTAGTAGACAAGCCGCACGGGGGCTACAACGGGGCAGATCGTCATCCTGGTAGGGTTTTTGAGCCACAACAGGATAGGTTCTGGGCAGCCAGCCTGCCTGTCGGTGTAGCGAGAGAATCGCCGCAGTCGTTAACAGAGCCGCTTCGGGGGACAGGTGACTCACTTGCGTCAATAGCTGCCCGACCTTGCCAGATACCATCGGAACGGTAAAAGGTTGCCGTTCAGTACCCAACAGCGCAGCGGATACCACCTGCTGCCAGGGATCATCCAAGCCCATACAGTGACTCCTCCATCCAAACGTTTAACGGCAACAGATCGTCTCCATTCCATTCCCCAAAAATGGTTAACGGTGTGCCTCCACTCAATGCCAACAGTTGCCACGCCTGTCTCGGCTCTAACCGATTGGAGAGCGGCAACACGGCTCCCTGAGCATCCTGAATCAGCCAGTGATCACCCTCCCGGAACGGCACAACGGCTTGCAACAACAGGGGAAACTGTTCCAACCAGGGACAAACCGCAAAGGCATGGCTATAGGTGGCGATCGCCTCTGCAATTGTCGTCTTTCCGGGCGGTTGCTTTGACAGCAACACCGCTTCCTGCCGAGTTTTGATCAGGGCACGTAGAGGGTAAGCACTGGGATAAAAAACAAGCTCTGCTTCCAGACAGGTGCCTGACAAAAAGCTGTGTTCAAACGGTTGCTGTCCATGGGCGAAATCGAGCAGGAGGGCAAAGGTAGCCGTACCGATGCCCAATAGCCATGTCCGACGAATCCTCAAACGATCTTCGACCTCAGTACGCTGTCCGACCACGAGCCAGAGATCGGAGTGGGGTTTACGGTTGAACACCTCATCTTGACTCACCGTCCAACCAATTTGCGTCCGCAGGTCCGCTTGCACCTCTAGTGGCAGGCTGTCGATGTGCTGAAACCCTTCTGTAATCAGATAAAGCTGTCCTAACCGCTCCAACAACCGAGCATGACCTCCAGCACTAAGATTGGCAAGACCCGCCATCTCCCGCAATTGACGAGCAAGCCCCGGAGCCTGAGCATCTACCATGCGTGCTGCAACGGTATCCCAAACCTGATAAGCCTCTTGTTGCACCGTCGCTAGCCCTTGCCGAACGCGATCTTCTAACCAGAGGCGCAAGTCCTGAATGCCCAAGCTCACCTTATGCTGTCGGGCAGCAGCCCGTTTTGCCTGTGCTGTCGGATCGGCAACCTGCTCCTGTTGCTTGGCTTGCTTTGCGGCTTGTTTTTCAGCCCGTTGAGAACGGCTCAAGACCCATTCTGCAACCCATGCAGGAGGCTCTGTTTCTGCAAATTCATTGGCTTGTTCTGCCAGTAGCAAGAAGAGTCCCAAACCATGCTTACAGGGAAACTTTCGACTCGGACAACTACAGCGAAACGCAGGTTCACTGACATCAATCTGCGTCCGGTAGGGATCGTTGCCACTGCCCTGACACTCCCCCCACACCACGCTTGAGGAACACCCCAGAGACGACCATTTCCTCAGTGTCGCCAATCCTCGTCCATTTTTAGCGGAAGCTGCATCTGGTGCGAGTGCCAACACTTGTTCAGATGTCCATTGGGAGGGCATAGTCACTCCAGATGCATCGTATTAGGGATAACTCTCCCAAGCTTTGATAACTTTGCTATCCAGGCAACGTCATCAGTAGATTTACTATCACCAACAATTATAGTACTTTTGAACTAATTCTATCGAAAGAGATGAATTTCAGGACTTTACAAAATGTGACGGTTGAGGTGATTAACTCGCGCAATTTTGTGATTGTTTAGCTATAAAAGTGGCTATAGCTATGAGATACACGCTCTATCGTGTGTATTTGTTACGCCAGAATCTTTAAATTGATTCAGTTCCCAAGAAGCTGTAGTACAATTGCGCAAACGTTTGTTATCCCTTAGTTTGAGGAGTTACAGATGAACAAAGGTGAATTAATCGATGCGATCGCCGAGAAGGCGAGTGTTTCTAAGAAGGATGCTGACCGGATTTTGACCGCAGCTCTAGAGACGATTCAAGAGGCAGTTTCGTCGGGTGAAAAAGTCACCCTGGTTGGGTTTGGTACCTTTGAGCCGCGTGAACGTTCGGCTCGTGAGGGCCGCAATCCTAAGACAGGCGAAACGATGACGATTCCAGCGACACGAGTTCCAGCCTTTAGTGCCGGAAAGCTGTTTAAAGAAAAAGTTGTTAGCTAAGTACTGCTATTCACAGATAGGGTTTGGAAATAAAACCAGGGGAGTGCGGGGGCTGCGCCCCCAGCCAGGGGTTTCACCCCTGCACCCCAAATTCCCACCCTGATTTACAACGAGTCGTACTAAGACTCCATTACAGAAGTCGGTATACCCTATAGCACCCGTTTTACGGTTGTTGTAGGGTTTGTTTTTGCCCGTACTCAGACGGATTTAGTCAGTGAATGACAGCCAATTCATGGTCTGTGTCCTCTAACTTTTGAGGGAATTGAGGCATTCTAATAAGTAATGCTTTGAGTAAACCTGACCTGCTCATTTTCCTCCCCCATGCAACTTGAAAGCCTATCCGCTTATTTGCCATCTCTAGAGACAACAATCGACTCACAACCGACCCTTGTTGCGCCTGGTACTCCCCTCATCGAAGTCATTGCCCGAATGAGTCAGGTTACCCAACAGCAGTGCATTCTACCGACAGACTCAAACAGTGCAGCGTTTGACTCGGCGTTGTTGCAAGCCAGCAGTGCCGTCTTGGTGGTAGAACAATCAAAACTCATTGGCATTTTTACAGAGCACGACCTGGTCAAGTTAACCGCTGCCCAAACTCAGTGGCGCGACCTCAAAATTGAGGATGTTATGAGCCATCCCGTCGTAACGCTGACAAAAGCTCCCGCGCTCAGTTTACTAGCTGCCCTTTCAATTTTTAGAGAGTATAAAATTCGCCATCTGCCAGTTTTAGATGAGCAGGGAAATATTTTAGGGTTGATCAGCTCTGGCAGCATTCGCAAAGCTCTGCAACCGTTAAATATGTTGAAGTGGAAACAAGTGCGGGATGTCATGACCTGTGAGGTAGTGTCTGCCCCGGCTTCAACCAATGTTCTGACGTTGACGCAATTGATGATCCAGCATCAAGTCAGTTCCATTGTCCTGACTCAGAGTGATATTCAAACAGGCTCTCAATCCCTGTATGCTGTCGGTCTAATCACTGAACGAGATATTGTGCAATATCAGGCTTTAGAGCTTGATCTGTCTAGCCTGCGAGCTGAGGCAGTGATGAGTACTCCTCTATTTCAAATTCATCCCTCAGACCCGTTGTTAAAAGCCCAACAGTTAATGCAACAACACCGCATTAGACGATTAGTTGTTACTGGAGAGCAGGGAGAGTTAAAGGGAATTGTGACTCAAGGCAGTTTGCTGAGAGTATTTGATCCACTGGAAATGTATGAATTGTTAGAATTTTTGCACCAAACCGTCGAGCGACGAACGACTGAACTGCATCAAATCAACCAGAAACTCCAGACTGAAATTTTAGAACGAGAATTAGTCGAAAGCCACCTTCGCGAAACTCTACTGAAAGAACAGGAATTGAACCAATTTAGAAGTTATGTAACTGCAATGGCATCTCATGATCTGCGGTTGCCATTGACGAATATTTCGATGGCAGCAGAGCTATTACAACTAAAAGGAAATGTGATTTCTGAGGCAAAAAGAGAGCAGTATCTCGATCGCATCCGATTAGCCGTGAAGCAAATGAATGTGTTGTTAAACGACATTGTCACCATTAGCGAGGTTGAATCTGGAAAGCTAGATCTCAATTCAGGCACTTTGGAACTGGTGCAATTTTGTCAGACGTTGATTGAAGAAATCCACCTGGCAACCCAGTCTAAGTGCGTGATTCAGTTTAACTGCGGTGTTGCTGAAGGGATGACCACGGTGGATGAAAAAGTCCTTCGGCAAATTCTGGTTAACTTGCTTTCCAATGCAGTTAAGTACTCACCCGCAGGCACAACCGTTACATTTGATTTGCTGACTGAAGCCGATCACGTTGTCTTTCGGATTCAAGATCAGGGAATTGGGATTCCAGAAAAAGATCAGGAGCAATTGTTTGAACCCTTTTATCGTGCCAGCAATGCTCACAGCTTTGAAGGCACAGGCTTGGGGCTTGCCATTGTGAAACGATGTGTAGACGCCTATCAGGGGGCGATCGCCCTCACTAGCCAGATCGGCTCAGGAACCCTCTTTACCATTCGATTGCCGTTGGTGG
Organism: Oscillatoria sp. FACHB-1407; assembly: GCF_014697545.1. Lineage (GTDB taxonomy): Bacteria > Cyanobacteriota > Cyanobacteriia > Elainellales > Elainellaceae > FACHB-1407. The sequence continues at coordinate 23,477 of NZ_JACJSA010000022.1, forward strand.
TCAACCTGAGCCAAGTCTCTCCACAGTGAGCCTTTCCCCAACTAGTGTTGCGAACACAAAGTTCTGCAATGTAGGGGGTTTGGGGACTTCGCCCCCAAGAAGGGGTTCCACCCCTTCACCCCTTTCAAACCTTATTTTTTGCTGTACTAGCCTGGTAGATGTGCTGGTAAGAGAGATAAAGCCGCGATCGCCAGAAATAACAGAGCCGTTCCAGTCTCCAACATGGCAACAAACTGGATTTTGGTCGTGCAATACCACTCTTTTTGCCAAAGAATAATGCCCAGCTTGAGCAGCGCAACGCTAAACGCCAGTGCCGTTAGAGGAGATAACCAACCGATCGCCCACAGTCCTGCAACTACTACAGAAGCGATCGCATGGTAGAGCAGACTGGGAGTAAGAGGGTGCTGTTTATTTTTGCGAAACTTGACAGTAAAGATAGCACTGGAGAAAAATAAACCGTTCAACAACCACAACCCCAACACTGGAGTTGCAAGAGTCCCTGTGGTCACAACATACGCCAGTGGAGTTGATAAACACACGGCAAAGAAGGTGATCAACTCATTCAGAACCGATTTTTGTTCGCGATAAAAGACAGAAACAGCATCAATCCCAAAGGCAGCGATCGCTCCCAAATAGATCCACAATAAAGGAGTTTGCAGATTCCCCTGAAGCCAGTAGAGGTAAAGCGCAAGGGCGATCGCCACGACGGAATACAATCCACCCCAGACCAACAATCGCGGTTTCAAACTCCGCCGTTGCTTGATCTGCACCACCAGTGGATGTTCTGCTTGAAAACCACAGAAAGCTGTCATGAGAGCCAGTGTTGTTGCCCATGTCCAATGGAATGCAGCAGCGGCTCCGATCAAAAAGGACACCAGCAGCATGATGTACACCCCATGCTCTGGAGATACGGTCGGACGATACCACACTGGCGCGTTAGACTGACGCGGAGATGGCTCGGTTGCAGTTGAGTTGAGCGGCGGTGAAGTCATAATGTAGCTCCCTATCGCTCCCAGTTTAACAAGCAGGAGATTTAAGGATTTCTTCTACTTAAAACAGCCGCAAAGTGGTCACTCTAAGGGTAGAAACGCATCATTGCCAAACTGGCAGTGCTTTTGTGCTCCACCTGTGGGCACCGTCAAACTAGCAGGCACCGTAACTCTAGGAGTTTCGTTATGCATGAATCTAAATCCTATGTCAGCAACAGCCTCAAGCTGGCAATTGGTGTAGTGGGAGCGATCATGGTTGTCAGTTGTTCCACATCACCACTCCCCAATCAAACCACTACGAGTCCCCAACCCTCAGTCCTCGACGCTTCACCGACACCCTCCAGCGAACCGATCGCGATCGCTCTCACCCCCGCATCACCCAATTGGCGAACCACTACCCACATTCATGGCATTGGTGTCAGTGCAGAAAATCCCAATATTCTCTATGTGGCGACCCATCAAGGTTTGCTGCAACGCTCAGAAACCGGGCAATGGGCATGGGTCGGGCAAGGACAGGATGACTTGATGGGCTTTATGGTTGACCCGGCAAACCCCAACCGCTTTTACTCCAGTGGGCACCCACCCAACGGGGGTAACCTGGGATTTCGTGCCAGTGACGACAAAGGACAACACTGGGAACAGATCTCCATGCCGGGAATGGATTTTCATACGATGGCGATCGCTCCCAGCAATCCTGCCATCCTCTACGGTTGGGCGGGCAATTTCTTTGCCTCAAGGGATGGTGGGCAAACCTGGACACAACCCGACATGACCGGACTCAGTGCCCACCCGTTCGGTTTAGCGGTTGCCCCCGATGATCCCCAACATGTCTTTGCGACTACTTCAGAAGGTCTATACGAGAGTCAGGATGGCGGTAACACCTGGGCTGTGGTTGACGGTTCTCAGAATGCTCTGCTGGTGGGGTTAATCTTCACCCAGGAAGACAGCACAACAACCCTGCATGGCTATCGCTTACTCGCCACCGCACCGGGCATCTACCAAAGTTCTGACTGGGGCAAGACCTGGGAGGCAGTAGAAACTCAGATTGACGAAACGATTGTTTACCTGACCGTTGCTCCCAGCGATTCTCAAATTCTCTATGCTGCCAGTGAGCACAACACCCTCCTTAAATCAGAGGATGGCGGTAAAACCTGGGAGGAATTGTTTTAATGGGTTTTAGGAATTAGACCGAATTGATTCGAGAACGAAGCTGACGGAGGTCTACAACAAGCCCCGATAGCGGATGAATACCAATACTGCTGCCCAAGAACCAAGTGCAACTTTAACCGCAACTAGAACATTCAGAATTGGCAAGAAACCACCGCTAAATAATGCACCCATCTCTCCATGCGGCAATTCAAAACCGGATAAGACAATCACCGACAGAATAATAAACACCAACACCGAAATCTTCTCCCAGACGGCAGCACGCCAGCGTTGGTAAACAGCTTGCATCCACTCTGGCGAAGACGTGATTGCCACTAGCCCGATTGCCGTTCCTCCGGCGACTCCGGCGGCAAACCCACCCCCCGGACTGAGATGCCCCCGAATCGCCAGTTCAAAGCCGACCAGGGCTGCGATGGTTGCCCCAAAGCGTGCCAGGACAATCGAAGCTTGATCAGTAAACTGATAAATGGCACAGGAAGGTTGCTCATTTGCCAGGAGAAACTTACTGCCAAGAATAGCGATTGTAAACACGACAACCTCAAAGATTGTGTCGTACAACCGATTTCTAAAAATGATGCCCGAAACCGCATTGGGCACTCCACTATCGGTTACGACCGCATCCACAACGGATTTGGCTAACTCCGGCGTAGGATTGGGAATCAGGAGCATCTTGATGAACAGGGCAACTCCGGCGGCAATGTAAAGCCATTTGATGGACAGTTCTTTCATGAATGTGCCTCCTCCAGATCAACGGTTTTGGCTTCAGCCTTGTCACTCAGTGAAGCATCCTGAGCAATATCGACATAGCTAAGGCTGGTGACGGTAGGAGCCAGTTTGTTGTGAAAAATCTCAAAGAGTCGATGCACTCGGAATGTAATGTGGTAGGGGCAGGCTGCATCCGGTGCCTCTAATGCTGAAGGCGATCGCCCCTGACAAATGCCATGCACATCTCGATCCTTTAAGGCTCGCTGGAGAGATTGCACATTCGCATGGGGCACTAGTTCTAATCGCAGATGATATTTGTTCAACGTTTTGCGGAGATCGTCTGTCAGTTGAGCAAAGGCAGGACACGCTTCTGTCTCAGCATCTTGCTCCAAAATGCCCAACCGCATCACCAGTGAGGAGCGTACAGCGATCGCATACAGAGTAATCGCCAGCATTGTGCCCACCAATGCCTCGGTTAATGCCACATCTGCTGCACCCAACACGGCATAGCTCATCGCCGCGATCGCCCCCAAAATGCCGCGAATCACCAGGGCATGATACGGATCGTCCTGCAACACAACCATCGCTGCCGCTAAAGGCAACAGAGCCAGGATGATGTAGAGATAGCTATCGGTCATAGGATTCTCCGCGACTAGAACAATACGCCAATACGTAGCCCAACATAGTGTTCCAAAGTGCCAGAGAGATAATCGCCAGTATTAACCAGGGCCACGCACTGGGCACCTGAAGCAATACTCCGACAATGATCAAAATGGCACCCAGGGTGTCGGCAATTGAAAGGCTGTGCAGTTTATAGAGCACCGATCGCCGATCGAGCAGATGAAAAGTACCCCAGAACATAAAGACCAGCCCAATACCGATGGAGACGTAGCTTAAAACATGGATCATCATTGCCTCACTGTTGCTTTACTGGTTGGAGTAATTCATGCGTTTCAGAATGTGCGCCAACAGCATCAGTCCTGCGTTGCCGACACTCAAGATGATGACCCCCGCCACCGCCACCATTAAATCGTTTCGCACCGTGGCTACAACCAAGATGATCAACGCTGTCTTTGTGGCAACACTGGTTAGTGCCAACATCGTCTGCCAGATATCCTCATTGCGCCACGCCTCATACAGTGGGATCAGCATTGCCCCCAGCAAAGCAAACACAACCAGTGTTAAATTCATGCGCTTCTCCTCCGACGAGTGACCTGATGCACCTCATACGAACCGTCTTTGTGATGGTTGAGAACAATGGTTTTGGGCGTAAAGGTAATGACGAAAATGTCTAAAAAGACGAGTCCGGGCGATCGCCGCGATCGCACCCGCTCCATGACTATCTCCTCCGCCTGATGGGGACGCAGAATCAGTTCTACTGCCTCTATATAGGCTTGAGGAATCGCCTTCAACACCTTCCACACCATCCGCAACCATTCTCGCCAGGACTCTCGTGAGATGCCCTGATGGGGCAGTAACAGCGCAATGCAAACGCCAATGATGATATTTGCCAGACTAAAGTTAGCCGTTAGCAAAAACCAGAGTGTGAGTCGCAGTAGGAGTTGTCCGATCATGTTGCAAACACCGCCCAAAAGAGAAAGACCAACATCAGGCTCATCATCCCCATCAACTGATCAAACTGCTCTAAAAATCGGGGTAATTTGACCGATAACCGTTTCACGATCAAGAGGTACACCAACCAACCCAGGGCGATCGTTGCCAGAGGTTTGATGATATTGCCAAGCGTGTAAGCCTCGATATAGACAAGATTGGCAACCAATAAGCTGACAATCAAAAGCGTGACCGCCAACCAAAAGCCACGGTTGACCTTACCCAGTTCCTCCGGTTTCTCAACCTTCTTGTGAGGTAAGAAGATAAATTTGGCAAAAGAGATCGCAGTTCCCAGAGCCGCTAAATTCATGCCGATAACCTGCCAGGACACCAGATTTTTCATCGTCAAGATCTTTGCCCCAAATCCAGACAGCATGGGGAAGCCAGAAATGGAAAAACTGGCAGCAACCAGCACAATCCACAAAGGAGTGGCGATCGCCTTCTCTTGCAACTCTTTAAAGCTGCGACTGGGTAAAACCCCAGCAATCAAAAACAAAGCCGCTTTGACCAGTCCGTGTGTCAGGGCGTAAAACCCACCGACTTCGGGGGCTGCCAGAATGAAGCCCAACTGAGAGATCGTGTGAAACGCCAACATCCGCTTGGTGTCTTTTTCAAAGCAGGCGTAAACCACCCCCAACACCGCTGTGCCAACCCCAAAAGCCCGAATGATGGGGTCTAGCTCTCCGACGATCAACGCACAACGCACCAGGGGTAACACGCCTGCTTTCACCACAAAGCCTGACATCATCGCCGAGACAGGGGCCTCCGATTCGGAGTGGGTGACTGGCAACCACAGCCCAGAGACAAAAATGCCACCCTTGACCAATAAGCCCATAAAAATCAGCGCAAGGGCTTCAGGTGGAGCATTTTGCACACCAGCAAAGCTAAAGGAATGGCTAGCTTTATAAACCAGCAATGCTCCCACCAGATAGAACAGCATTGCCACGTTGCTGGTGAACAGGTAGCGTAACCCAACCCAAATGGAGCGATCGCTGCGGGGATAGGAAATCAGCAAGAACGCTGCAATGCTCAAGACTTCCAGTGCGACATACAGGCTCACAAAGTCCGTACAAGCAAAGGCTGCATTCACGCTGCCATGCAGGATCACAGCCTGTCCATAGAAAAAAGCAGTCCGAGGGGTTTGCCAGCAATAAACAACCACCGCTGCCGTCACCAGAGCATTGGTCAAGATAAAGAACCCTGCCAACGGATCGACCAGTAACGTAACCCCAAAATTATCGAGCAATTGCAGTGTGACTGGCGTTGGAGCAGAGAACACCAGCGTTGCATAGGCAGCAGAAGCTAACGCCATCCCCAGTGCCAGATATCGATCCAGCTTTGGAATGAGATAGACGACAAAGCCTATAAAAAAAGGTAGAGCTATCCAGGCGATCGTCAGAACATTCATAACGTATTGTTCTTCTCAATCACATCACTTTCCAGCGTTGGGTTATCCCGCGAGAGTTTCATTACACCCACGAGCATGAGTGCCTGAATTGAAAAACCGATCACGATCGCCGTGAGGATGACTGCCTGAGGCACCGGATCAGCATAGGCTGTCTGCCCTACTGACGCAATCGGCGTAAATACACCATCTCGCGATGCAATCAGCACGTAGTAGGCAATCACACCTGTGCTCATAACATCCATAGAGACGATTTTCATCACCAAACTTTTTTTAAGAATGATGCCGAAAAATCCGAATAATACTGTTGCAAAGACACACGCTTCTAGCACGGGAGTTGCCTACCGAGTAAGGAACAAATGCATATGAGGTACACGTTTAGTCACCTAAACGGCAATGCCACTCAAGCAACTACTCGGCTGATGTCAGGGGATAACCAACACCAACCCTATTCAATTCATAGATAAAAAACGATGATTTTCGGTCAAACCATAACAATTTTATGATACGCAATCCTGCCACTTCTGTGGCACATCGCACCATAGAGATTCAATATAGAAACAAGTTGAGGTTTTCTATAGATTCAGGTATTGCTTTTTTGTCCATCTTTAGAACCAACGCTTAGGGTAGGTTCTGCCTGGAACCAAATTATTAAAAACAATCGTACAGACAACCAGCACCACCGACCCAACCAACACAGGAATCCAGACAAAATCCCAGGAGGCTTGACTCATCACCCCCAAAAGGGCGATCGCCCCTCCAGGTGGATGTAGCGTTTGGGTTAGCTGCATTAACTTGATAGCAGTCGCAACTGCCAGAGCCATGACCCACGGTTCTGTGCCAAAAAGCTGCACTAATAAAACACAGGTGATAGCCGCAAGACAGTTTCCTCCAAGCACATTGCGAGGTTGTGCCATGGGGCTATCGGGTACAGCAAACACAAGGACTGCTGTCGCTCCAAACGGTGCCGCAATCAGAGGATAGCCACTATGAATCGTTAGATAGGCGAGCACTGCAATTCCTAAAAAACTGCCTAGGTAGGACAGCAAGATTTGGCGATAAGGACTCCAAACTGACTCCGCGAAGATGTCCTGCCATGGTGCAGGTGGGCGTTGAGCAATCCGCTGCTGTGTTCGCGAGAGAAACCACCTGACTCGCCTCCATGTCAAGGCTTTGGGGGTCAAAGACTGTTGGTATTTCGGCAATTTTCTCTGCATGATATGGCAGTTAAATAGTTGATTAGGACAGGATGTTAAGGGAGAACCCATGACTGAGAAAAACACCCTCGCATCCCCTCGTCTTAACTGTCTTGTGTTTTCGTCCCGACGGTTATTGGTAGACGAATAAATTGCAGTACCTAATCCTATTAAACAATGCTTGATCGGCAAAGAGACGAAATTTTCTGTAGTTTCTAATACATATTTTCTATAGGCAATATCGATTGAGTTGAATCCATCGCGTCACTCCAATTGATGGCTCAATGCTGACGGATTAAGATCACAACACGACCTCAATCGGTGGGGGCAGTTTTAACGTTATCTGCGTTCACGGTTGCGGCACGAATCGTTCGCAATTCATCCAGAGCAACTCCGACCAATTGTTGCCCATATTCGTTGTTACAGACAGCAATCCCACTGATTACGTTGATCGCTCGAATTTGCAAGGTTTGGTTGCCATAGTCCTGCTGAAGTTTTGGATCTGTACCAACATACTGAACCCAGTCTCCCAACTGCAACTGAGCAGATTGAAGCTGACAAGACAATAACCTGAGTCTGACCATATTAGAACCGTGCTCTAAAAGTCATGATTGTTCTGTCTCAAGACTGTTCTGTCTCAATAATCTGCAACTCAGTGCATGGGATTTGTTTCACTCGATTTAGACTCGTTATCCCATTGACATAGATATCTAGAAATGCTGCGGATGTAGCGTAAAACAGCACTTGTTCGCCTGGAAAAACAACCTTTTCAAATCGTTGGGGCATGGTTTGCTCAACTCGCATGATTTGAATTTGGTTCGTTGTGTTGCGGTAATAAAAGAGCCGAGTTGTAGTGCAGTTCAGGGTGCGATCGGGATTTAAAAGCTCTATCACGAATTTACATCCTCCAGTTCAATCGTTCTCTCAACGGTTATTCGCAAATTGCTAGTCAGTAGTTTGGGTCAGCTCTTACACTTCACCAATACGCACCCTCAAAGTTATCAACTGAATTTATTAACTGAGTTGATGTTTAGCTGCATCAATATATTGGGCGATCGAGTGCTCTAGAGCATTCCGCTCATCAGAATTGAGCCATAGAAATTGCAGCTTTCCGCGCAAGAAGGTTGTTAGTGACAACCGCACGCTTTCCAAATCTGCCCGCAACCGCCCAGCACAGAGAGCCTGTTCAACGGTTAGATAGGACTGAGCATCTGTCACGGCATTCTGTTGCTCTGCCATAAAACATTGAAAACTATAGCCCATCTGCTCTTGAGCAACTTGAATCATCCATCCATGATAAAACTCTTCACTCATCAGATCCATTTGTTTCGTAGCACCTCCGTACCGTTTATCCCTCGCTTACATCAAGCGATTTAGACTTTCCCAATCAGGAAGAATACTGTACAGCTATGAAACTTTTATGCAGAAGAAATGCAGAAATTGTGCAGACACCCAAAAGGTTGCTCGCTACCTGCCTTACTTCAGGCGATAACCTAACCCATGTACTGTTTCAATGAAATCATCCGGTGCGCCCAGTGTTTTTAACTTTTGGCGCAGTCCCCGCATGTGAGAGTTGACGGTTTCTGCTACGGGTGAATCATCTGCCGACCACAATTGTTCAATGATGCCTGAGCGACTCAAAATTCGTCTGCCATTGGCAACCAGCAACTCCAACAGAGCGTATTCTTTGGGGGTCAAGCTGAGAGGTTGATTGTCATAGGTGGCTTCATGGGTGCTGGGGTTTAACTGAAGACTGCCCCAATGTAAGTTGAACTCACTTGTCGCAAACCCTCGTCGCAACAGTGCCCGCACACGAGCCATCAGTTCTTCGAGATCAAACGGCTTTGTCACGTAGTCATCTGCCCCTGCATCTAAGCCAACGATTTTGTCGGCGATCGTGTCTCGCGCAGTCAGCATTAAAACAGGGGTCGCACTTCGCAATAGCTTGTGTTTCTGCGCTTCTGTCATCCGCAACTGTTGACAAAACTGGATGCCGTTGAGCTTGGGTAGGGTGACATCAAGCACAATCAGGTCGTAGGCGATCGCCTCCACAAGATTCCAGGCAGCGGCTCCATCGCGTGCCACATCAACGACATACTGACGCCGCGTTAACGCTTCTGTTAAGACTTCTGACAATTGCACATCATCTTCAACAATCAAAATACGCATAGCTATGCCACGATCGAGAGATCAGCTTGAGTTCTATGTGTCCTCTATGAAATGGTCGCTTGAGGAAAAGGTTGTTGCCACCAGTTTAGGCGTCATCCTACTGCTATTAGGATTTGTCAACTTGATGTCCCCTAAAAATACAACAGAGTTGGTGGAAAATGCGAACCGAGTGCAATCGACCTACGACTTTTTGGGAAATTTGACAGATTTTTTAGCGGCTATGAGCGTTGCTGAGTCAGGGCGACGTGGCTATGTGTTCTCCAATCGGGAAGAGGAATTGGGTCGCTATCAGATAGCAATCCTGGAGATGGAAGCAGAGTTAAACCAACTGCAACAACAACCGAATCTTGCTCAACCCCAAAGACAACGGATTCAGCAATTAAGTCAGTTAACCCTGCGGCGGTTGGCATTGTTTGAGCAATCGATTACGCTTTACCAGCGCGATCGCTCCCCCACTGCAATGCAAACACAACATTCCATTACCGATCGCAGCGTGCAATTAAGGGGGCAAATTCAGACCTTATTAACTGACATCAAAAATGCAGAAAATCAACACCTTCAAACTTCGTTAGATCAAGCTCAAACCAATATCCGATATCGAGCATCGATTGAACGAATTGGCATTTTATTAAGCTTTATCCTGACCTGCGGCATCATTATTGTGTTTTATTGGGCACAACGACGACGACAAAAGTTACAGGTTCTCGAACAAACTTTAGCCCAGCAACGGGAACTGAATCACCTAAAATTGCGTTTGTTCTCAATGATTTCTCACGAGTTTCGTACACCGCTCAGCGTCATTCTGGCATCATCTCAACTGTTGGGCGAGATTTTAGAACCCAAGATTGAACAGAGTCATCTCAAAAATCTGTATCGGATTCAAACGTCTGCCAAACTCATGAATCGCTTGCTGACTGACATCTTGACGCTCACCAGGGCTGAGGCAGGCAACCTCGATTGCAAACCCGAATGGATTGACATTGAAGCTTTTTGTCTTAACTTGTTAGATGATCTACAATCCTCAATCCAATCGCTAAACACCCCATCCTCCCTCCAATCAGTTGACAACCTGCAACATACCCTTCATTTCACCAGTCAGGGAGGTTGTGGACGGGTGTATCTAGATGAAAAACTACTCTATTCAATTCTGAGCAATCTATTACTAAATGCGATTAAATATTCTCCTTCAGGAGGTCAAGTTTCTCTCAACCTTTACTGTGCACCGGAGCAAATTAAATTTGAGGTACAAGACCAGGGTATCGGTATTTTAGAGAGCGATCGCGACCATATTTTCATGCCCTTTTATCGGGGTCAAAATGTTGAGAGCATTGTAGGTAGCGGCTTGGGGCTTGCCGTTGTCAACAAATGTTTGGAATTGCAACACGGCTCCATTGCTGTTGAGAGTCAGGTCGGAGAGGGCACCCGATTTAGCGTCTCCATTCCCTGTCAGCAGAAGAGCGATCGCCACACGTCCTGACTTGACAGGAAGTAAAGGCAAAACTCTATCCTTTTGAAGACCTGATTCTTGCATCTGTAGCTAACAATAGAAGGTTTAGAGCAGGTTTTTAGAATTGGGTTTTCTCAGCTAAAAGCTGTATTAAACTTCCTATGAAAAAAGAGAAGTCGTTTCGTGTTTTTCAAGCACATCGTCATTGGGTTCCCTATTTTGTTTTGATAGGAACATTGGGTCTAACGATATTAGCAACGGCTTATGTCAAAGATTCAGCAGAGGATAAAGATCAAATTCGCTTTCAAAATGCTATTCAACGGACTGAGAACAATATTGAAAATCGATTAAACACTTACATTGCGATGCTGCGGGGCGGAGCAGGGCTATTTTCAGCCAGCAAGTCAGTCAATCGAGATGAGTTTCAAGCGTATGTCACGCGACTGTTGCTAGAGAAAAATTATCCAGGCGTTCAGGGAATCGGATTTTCTAAAGAATATTCAGCATCAGAGCGGCAACAAATCCTGACAGACCTGCAAATTGCAGGAATGAGCAATGTTACCCTCTCCCCTGGTTTTATCCGTCCGGTCTATTACCCCATCGTCTACCTGGAACCATTGGATCAGCGTAATCGGGCAGCGATCGGCTATGACATGTTCACAGAGCCGACTCGACGGGCTGCCATGGAGCGTGCACGCGATCAGGGAATACCTGCGGCATCCGGTAAGGTGGTGCTGGTGCAAGAAATTGATGAACAAAAGCAAGCAGGATTTTTAATTTACGTTCCAATTTATGAAGGGGGGGGTATCCCTGATACGCTGACAGAGCGACGCAACGAGCTAGAAGGCTTTATTTTTAGTCCGTTTCGAGCGGATGACTTGATGGCAGGGATCTTTAGTGTGGAACCCTATCCTGCTGTGAGCTTTCAAGTTTATGATGGCACCACACCCAGCCCAGACTCGTTGCTGTATAGCTCTCGATTACACGATGGCTCAGAGCAGTTAAACTACAAACCCCGGTATACTGCTACACTCACAACCTCGATTGCGGGTCGTCCCTGGACAGTCGTGTATGCCACCAAACCCGTGTTTGATGCCACCTCACAATTGGGTCTAGTTCCCTATGTGGCTTCGGGAGGAACGATTATTAGTCTGATCCTGTTTGGCATTACCCGCTCTCAGGTGCAAGCTCGCACTGACGCAGAACGGTCTGCTGCTAAACTCCGCCAATCCGAGTACAACCTCCAGCGATCGCACGATGAATTAGAAAACCGAGTTGAAGAACGCACGGCGGAGTTGTTGCAGGCGAACACCATTCTGCAAGCTGAAATCGCGGCTCGGCAACAAATTCAGGAGGCGTTAGAGCAGGCGGAGCAGTCTTTGAAACAAGCCCTATCGTTTGAAGCCATGCTGCGACGCATCACCGATCGAGTCCACGACAGCCTGGATGAGAAACACATTTTGCAGACAGCGGTAGAGGCATTGGCAACCGGACTTGACGTTGCCAGGTGCAACACGGGACTGTATGACCTGGATCAGGAGATCTCGACGATCTCAGCAGAAGCAACCGTTCATGAGCCATCGATGTTAGGGCGCACTGTACAAATGGTGGGCTTCTCCGAGGGGTATGAAGCCTTGTTGTCAGGGCAAAATTTACAATTCTGTATCATCGGCTCGGCTTCAACACCAGAACAGGTTTCGGTGTTGGCTTGCCCCATTTTTGATAATCAGGGCATCCTGGGTGATCTATGGCTGTTTCGCCCACCCCAACAGGTGTTTAGTGCGTTTGAGGTGGGTCTGGTGGAGCAGGTGGTGACTCAATGTGCGATCGCCCTGCGTCAGGCGCGACTGTATGAAGCGGCTCAGGCACAGGTCAAAGCATTAGAAAGAGTGAATTGGCTCAAGGATGACTTCTTGAGCACTGTTTCTCATGAATTGCGAACTCCGATGTCTAATATGAATCTGGCAATTCGGATGCTGGAGCTTACGTTTAGCAAACTAGAAAACCTCAATGGCGATCGCCAAAAAGCTCAGCAGTATCTCCAAATTTTGCACTCAGAGTGTCAGCGAGAGATCAACCTGATCAATGATTTGCTGGATTTACAACGGTTGGTATCAGGCAAACAACTCCAGAACGTCCAGAGCATCAACCTCCGCATCTGGCTGACTCAACTGGTTGAGCCATTTGAGGAACGCGCCAGAGCGAGACAACAAAGCTTAAAACTTCAGTTGTCCCCGCAGGACTTACCGCCGCTAGTAGCTGATATTGCGGGGCTAGAGCGGATCTTGAGTGAACTCCTTAACAACGCCTGCAAATACACTCCTCCCCATGAAACAATCACGGTTCACACTCAATCCTATCCAGGCAAAGTAGAGTTCTCTGTTTGCAATTCGGGCACTGAAATCCCTGAGGATGAGCAATCTCGCATCTTTGACAAATTCTATCGCGTACCCAACGCCGACCCCTGGAAACAAGGGGGAACCGGGTTAGGGTTGGCGTTAGCTCAACGACTAGCAGAACACATGGGAGGGCAGATCCAGGTGAGATCAGCTCAGAACATCACAACATTTACAGTCGTGGTTCCAAATCAAATCGTGCGCGATCGCATTCATGAACCTGTCTAACCCTTATGGGATCAATAGGGCGATCGTCTCTGTTAATTGATCAAAATCAATTGGCTTCGTAAAAAAAGCTTGAGCACCCGCTTGCATCGCTTGCTGCCGTGCAGCATCCCCACTATCACTTGAACACACAATCAAGGACATGGATGGAGCGGTTGCCCGAATTGTTTTGAGTGCCTCAACCTCGCTAGCATTCATCAGCGAGACCGTAAACACACCTGCATGGAATGGGTTACTCTCCATCATGGGTAGCGCGCCCGTGATTGATTGCACCGCTTCCACCTCATAGCCAGCAAGAGTCAAAATCACAATAAACAATTCGCAATCATAGCGTGAAGGATCAACACAGATAATTCTTCTGCTGGTCGAGAAACGCATTACTATTCTTAATCCGATATACGTTGAATCAAGAAAAGCTAATCACTTTAAGTAATACAGAGTCAGTTCTTCAGCGAACAGACTAAAAGACAATCAATCTCTTTCATAGTGAGGTGGGACAAGTGTTAAGCCTCTATCCCAGATCGGTCAAAAACTTAATTTTTAAGAGAACTTATGAAGAACGCATAACATCCAATCCAGCCAGGTTAAACATTTAATAAATTAAATTACGGCTTCAGCGTGGGCTTCCAGTGCAGACTTGAGCAGGGCTCTTCATGAACTCCTTTGGCGTGGAACTCTTTGTTGAAAGTTTTGAGGTTGATCCAGCGATCTGTGTACACAGCAACCTCGCCAAGGGGAGGCTGGAAGGGTTAGCGGTGTAGCCTCAAACCGTTGAATCGGTCTTAAGCCCTCGCTGTAAGGAAGGGGTTCCAGCAATCGGGCTGACCCATGCAAACAACTAAAACTTGATATAGCAACCCAGGAGTTGGTTCAGGGGTAGAACCCCTAAGTGGGATAGCCCCAGACCCCACTGTCTTGACAGGTGCCGCAATTTGGAATGAGCCAGTGCAAACGTGAACTAACACACATCAATTGTGTTCTTACAGCCGTGTACAAGTTGGTTCAGTCCAGGGGGTGCAGGGAGCAGTGCCCTCTGTGTGGGGGTTCCACCTCCACATCCCGTGCTTCACCCAAGCGGGTGCCGCGCTATATGAAAGCGGTCTTAACACCGAACCCCTCACTTCACCTCAGGCTAAACGGAGCCTCTTCAAAATCCATCAGCGTCAATATGGCTACCAACTTTATTCTCGATTCGTTACCACCCGTAGAGCACGAGTGGCTACAACCCAAACTTAGAGAGGTTTACCTCCAACAAAACGATATTCTCTACCGAGTTGGGGAACCCATTCAAGATGTTTATTTCCCGACAACCTGCTTATTGTCCTGGACAAAATCAACTGAAATGGGGGAATTAGTTGAGGTCAGTATCACTGGTTATGAAGGGGTTGCTGGGATGATTCTTCTGCTCAATGAAACCATCTCACCCTGGCAAACTGACGTTCAATTAGCCGGTAAAGCCTTCAAATTGTCAACAGAAGACTTTATCAACGCTCTGGGGCGATCGCCTGTTTTACACCAACGAGTAGCTGCTTTTGCTTCTTTAAAGATGGTGCAAATAAGCCAATCTGCTCTATGCAACCGCTTTCATAGTCTAGAAGAACGGCTCTGCCGCTGGCTGTTATCCGCGCAGGATCACAGTAACACATCAGAGTTTTTACTAACACGCGAGATCCTGGCGGGAATGATCGGTGCAGGACGTCCAGCGGTCAGCCTCGCCACAACAATTTTGCAATCCGCAGGCTTAATTCGCACAACACGGGGTAGTATCACCATCCTCAACCGAGAGGGAATGGAAGAGGCAGCGTGTGAGTGTTATCAGGTTTTTAAGGGGGCGTTGGATCGATACCTCGCCCAGGAAATTCATCCTTAGATTGCATTTTTTGCCCACTCTAGGGTTATGACCGTAGCCCCATTCGATGGGACGAAGGCGAGCCAGAAAGTTCCCCCAGAATCAGGGTTTGACCCATTACTTTTGTCCTAAGTTTTTTGATCAAAGCTATATTCTCCGGAAAATCAGCAAATTTCCTGGAAATACATTATTATTTCGGACTTACCCCGTATACTTGGGAACTATCTGCACCATCGCAGTATTTTTTGGGAAAAATAACTGCCAAGAGGGATGAACCCTCACATCACCGTTGCTTCAATAGGATTTACTGGGTTCCATCCCATGTGAACCGTAAATCCGATAGTTCATTCAATTCCCAGCCGGGTTCATAAGTACGGTGTATTTATCCAGGAGTGAAATTGATGTCCGCTGCCCTCAAACCCGTTAACCGCGATCGCCTTCTCCCCAGCCAAAGCACGACCAGCCTTCAACGCAGTAGTGCCAGCAGTGGGGCAGACGTTATTCAATTTCCAACCTCCGCCAGGACTCGACGCGAACGGCAACAATTAGCTCAGCAGCAAGTCACTCAGCACCAAATCACTCAGCACCAAGGCATACAAGGGCACAGAGGTCAGCACGGACAACATCAGCGCGGACAACATCAGCACGGACAACATCAGCACGGACAACAATTGTCGAACTCGCTTCGCTCCCCTCAGCCCACCACCCGATTACCTGAAAGAGCTAACAGTCTTGCCTCTCTGCCCAATCCCCAGGCCATTCCAGCCTGGTTGCAACTGCTGACCACCGCTCAAAAAACTTCTTCGCTGGTCACGCTGGCATTGGTAGTGGGGGTGCTGACAATATACGGCTGGACGGTACACATTCAACAGGTCTGGGGTCGAGAATATCGCCGTTTAGAAACGCTACAACAGCAAGAACGGCAGCTCACAACCGCCAGTGAAGTGTTAAAACATCAATTAGCATTACAAGCCGAGAATCCTGCAACTGGGTTGGTGCAACCGACGCCCGACAATGCTATTTTTCTGGAACCTGCTCCACCCCGCCCTGCCCCAGTCGTTGTTGAGACGCCATCATTGGATATGACAACGGCAGCACCCCTGGGATATTAGTGTCTAGGCTGCCTTCAGTCGAGTGGCACAAGCAGGTTTATCCTTGTTTTGTGTTTAGCCCTCCTCAGCCTCCCTTCGATCTGCATGGCGACTGTTCCTCCTTCCAATTCCCCTTATACGAGCCGTACGAAGCGGGCTCAGCAGCGTTCCCTCCGAAGAACTGCAAAGCGGTTCCCTCAGCGTGGCAACCTCTCCCTCCTACCGACTCGTCCGGGGCAATCCCCCGTTCAGCCCTCGCGTCTGCGCTTGCTAGTAGTCTGGGGGATCTTGATCTTGGGAGGGTTGGGGTTATTACTGAATCTGGTTGGGCTACAGATCGTTAAAGCCCCCGGCTTGCAGGAGCGTGCTCAACAGCAGCAAATCGTTTCGTTACAACCTTTTACGGCGCGTCGCCCCATCGTCGATCGCCTGGGCAATGTGTTGGCGATCGATCAACCTGTTTACACGCTGTATGCTCATCCAATGCTGTTTAAGCAGTCTAAGGAGGAAATCGCCAATGCGCTGGCTCCCTTGCTCAAACGCACGTCGGCTCAACTGTTTAGCCAACTGAGCCAGGGTAATAGTGGAATTCGATTAGAATTTGCCCTCAGCCAGGATGCTGCCAATCAAGTCAAAGCCTTACAAATGGATGGACTGGAGTTGGTACAACACCCGCAACGGCTCTATCCTCAAGAAGACTTGTTTGCTGATGTAGTGGGGTACGTTGATGTCGATCGCCAGGGACAGGCAGGCATTGAATTTAGCCAACAACCTCTTTTAGAAAAATCGACGTCAGAGAGCATTGAACTCAGCCGGACTGGGAATGGGGCGTTGATTCCCAGCCAACTGCCTGAGGGCTTTGTGCAACAGGATGATTTGCGCTTGCAGTTGACGCTCGATAGCCGCTTACAGCGTACGGCTCGCCATGCCTTAAAGCAGCAGATGGAGCAATTTGGGGCAAAGCGAGGGGCTGTGCTGGTGATGGATGTTCGGGATGGTGGGATGCGATCGCTCGTCGTTGAGCCATCCTACAATCCCAATGAGTATTACAGGTTCAATGTCGATCGCTTCCGCAATTGGGCAGTCAGCGATCTGCTGGAGCCGGGATCAACCTTCAAACCGATCAATGTGGCGATCGCTCTAGACGCACGCGCCATTCGTCCAAATGATGTGATCAACGACGAAGGCACATTGCAATTTGGCGAATGGACAATTGAGAACTACGACTACGACGAGCGGGGTGGGCGCGGTGCTCAAACCATTACCGAAATTCTGCAACACTCCAGTAACGTGGGCATGGTTCACATCACAGAACGCCTGCGCCCCAACGTTTACTACAGCCGCTTAGAGGACTTGGGGTTGGGTCAAAAAACGGGGATCGACCTGCCGTTTGAGTCATCCAGTCAGATGAAACCCTACGACCAGTTTATGAATGCGGCTGTTGAACGGGCAACAACTGCCTTTGGTCAGGGGTTTTCGCTCACTCCAGTACAACTGCTGCAACTGCACGCGGCGATCGCCAACGGTGGCAGGTTAGTTAAACCCCACATTGTTGAGGGGCTGTTTCATGCCGACGGTCAACCCGAATGGCAACCAAACGAGCCAGATCCACCGCAAGTCTTTTCACCCCAAACCAGTCAAACGGTGTTGACCATGATGGAAAGTGTTGTGACCGAAGGTACGGGGCAGTCTGCCCAAATTCCCGGTTATCGCGTGGCAGGCAAAACCGGAACCGCTCAAAAAGCCAGTCCAGACGGGGGATATTTAGACCACGCTCGCATCACCAGTTTTGTCAGCGTCTTGCCCGTGGAAGCCCCCCGCTATGCAGTGTTAGTGGTGATTGACGAACCGCGGGGAGATGATGCCTACGGGTCAACGGTATCTGCGCCGATCGCCAAATCTGTCATGGAATCGTTGATCACCCTGGAACGCATCCCACCCAGCCAACCCCTGACCGATGACCTAACCGAAGAGAGCGAGATGAGCTTCTGAACAATTTTAGATTTTGGATTGAGATTCTACAAAGTTTCAAAATCGCAAATCGCAAACCCCCTTACATCGCTCGACGGCCTATCACCCGAATGAATTCCAGCGGCAATCCATCAGCATCGGCAATAAACGTCACCTCGTAGACGCGATCGCCAATGATCTGCTGCGTCGGTTGCAGCAACACTTTGAGCGGTTCACCCAGTCCTGCTTGAGCCGCTTGCTCAAATTTCTCCTGCAATTGCGTTAACCACGCAGGCAACTCCTCCACCTGCTGCGTCAGGTCAAACGACAGGTGATAGTAACCTGTGTAATGCTCGTCCTCAAAAGCATCCGCTGCCGGACGAGGACGCGGCACCTGCAATAGCTCAATCCGCCCACCCAAACCCTCCATCCAGCACGCCAGTGTCACCCCCGCAGTGAACCGTTCGCAGACGACAAAGCCGAGTTGCTCATAGAAGGCGATCGCCTTAAAGATGTCAGATGTGCGAATGGAGGCGTGATGCATAGAGAGAGTGTGTGGGGAATGGAGAGGGTGATGGTCAGGGGGGCAGTAGTCAGGGGTCAATGGTCAATGGTCAATGGTCGGTAGTTAGTGGTCAGGGGTCAGGGGTCAGTAGTCAATGGTCAATAGTCAATAGTCAGGGGTCAATAGTCAATATAGCTATTTTTACTCCCCTACTCCTCTGCTCCTCTACTCCCCATTCCCTCTACTCCCTACTCCCCATTCCCGACTTCCTACTCCCGACTCTCGATTTCATGCAATAACCCACTACAGGCATCCATCAGCAAATCGATGACGTAGTTAAAGCCCTCTGTTCCTCCATAGTAAGGGTCGGGCACTTCCTCGTCGGGATGCTTCTGGCAAAACTCACACATCAGCCGCACTTTGTCGGCATATTTTCCCTCACGATCGAGCCGCAAAATATCTTGATAATTCTCCCGATCCATCGCCAGGATCAGGTCAAATTTCTCAAAGTCCTGTCGAGTGAACTGTCGGGCTGCTCCCTGGAGGGTGATCCCCAATTTCGTTTGCGCTGCCGCATTCATGCGGCGATCGGGCGGACTACCGATGTGATAGCCTGCCGTCCCCGCAGAATCGCACACAATCTGCCCTTGCAGGTTATTCTGCTCGATCAAGTAGTTCATGATGTTCTCGGCGGAAGGAGAACGGCAAATATTACCAAGGCAAACAAACAGTAGCTTATAAGTCATGAATCATTCTAAAATGCTATACTCTCGAAAGGTTGGTGGGCATGTAGCTCAGTGGATAGAGCATCAGGTTCCGGTCCTGAGGGTCGGGGGTTCGAATCCCTCCATGCTCGTTAAGAGCAGCGTAGACAAGCAAGTTCCTTGAATACAAGGCTAATCATAATCTGGCAAGAAGGTAGAATCCCGGAAGTGGTGGTTGAGTTTTTGTCACCGGGCACGGAAGCCGACGATTTGGGGCGATTTTATGACGAGTCGATGGGGCGATCGCCATCTGACCTGACACCATCTACCTCAGATACAACTGCAACGAGCCGCTCGCAATCTTGTGGCAACTGGCATGGCACCCGAACAGGTCGCCGAATTGCTGGGACTGTCAGTAGAAGAGGTGCGATCGCGTTAGAGAACACCCACGCTTTACTGATAGCTACCTGTCTTACGGTGCTGCACAGCCGTCATCCCGACGGGTTCTAAGACCTTGCCGTTGTCGATCGTGGCGTAGATGAGCCAGTGATCCCCGCAGTCCATTCGGTCATGCACATTGCACTCCAGATAGGCGAGGGCATCATCCAAAATCAAGCAACCATTTGCCGCAGGGTGAGTCGGAATGTCGTGAAAGCGATTTTCACCAGGGGCGATCGGTTTCACGAAATGTCGCCGCAGGTTGCGTCCTTCCTTCAACACATTCAGCACAAACGCATCACCGATTTGGGTCAACACATCATCTGCCCAAGACTTCGCCAGTGAAACCGTCAACCCCGGTGGACTGAAAGTTGCTTGAGACACCCAGGACGTTAGGATGCCTGTGTCGGTTGCGCCCTGCTTTGCCGTTAGCACACACAATGATCCGATCACCCGACCCATCGCTTGCTCCGTGCGATCGCTCTGAACCTCAATGCCCGGTTGCCGAATAGTACGAGTTTTGCGAGCTTTGCGGAGGGCTTGAGCAAATTCAGTGCCTGCGGTCTCGCACTGCTTGAGCACTTCATCCGTCGGTTTAAACTTGACCCGCAGCGTTTCAAAGCCAAGGGTATAGCCCGCATCCTGAAGTTTGCGTTCGATCATATCCACCGCTTCGCCGCTCCAGCCATAGGAACCAAACACCCCTGCCAGCTTGGTTTTGGAGGCAGTTGAGAGAACAATACCCAGTGCCGTTTGAATTTGGGTGGGCGGATGACCTGCCAGCGTTGGAGAGCCGATGACAAAGCCATCACTCGCTTCGATCGCCTCAGCAACATCAGCCGGATCAGCAAATTCGCAGTTAATCGATTCCACCGTGACATCCGCTTGTTGAAGCCCCTGAGCGATCGCCCCTGCCATTGCAGTTGTGTTGCCATAGGCGGAGGCATACAACAGTGCCACCTTCAAATCCTGCGTCTTTTGCTGCTGGCTCCACTGACGATAGTCATAGTTAAATCGGCTCAAGCTGTAGCGCACGATGGGGCCATGCCCCGGTGCATAAAACTTGGCAGTAAACTCTGACAATTTATCTAATGCAGTTTCCACTTGACGCGCTTGGGAGGCGTGCAGACAGTCGAAGTAATAGTGGCGATCCTCATCCAGTTGTTTCCACTGCTCATCAAAAATAGCGTCATCACAGACATGAGCACCAAACAATTTGTCGGTGTAGAGAATGCGAGTAGCTGGATCGTAGGTACACAGCGCATCAGGGTGTCGTGGAGTAGGCACAAAGGCAAACTGAAGCTGATGCCCGTTACCCAAATCCAGGGTTTCGTCATCCCGAACCACGCTAATGGATAGCTCTTGATTAGGGAAGGCGGCTCTAAGCGCGATCGCCCCTGGTTTAGAACAGACAAACGTCACTTGCGCGGCATATTCCAGCAAAGTCTTGAGGGTTATCAATCGATTGGGGTTGACATGCCCCAAAATCACGTAATTGATCTTCTGCAAGTAGACATGCTGCTGCAATTCCCGCAGGTAGATGTTGGTGAAGGACTCGCCAGGCGGGTCAATCACCGCAATCTTCTCTCCCTGAATCACATAGGAGTTTGCTGTGGTGCCCTTTTGCCGAGCGTATTCCACTTCAAACTTCAGCCGATCCCAGGTACGCGATCGCAACACGAGCGTATTGGTGCCAATTTCAGCAACCTGGACATCACGAGGTTTAACGTCAGCCATAAGAATTAATTGAGGTGTGAGGAGGTCTGAGCGGCTGTCAGGATCGCGAATTTATTAAGGTGCAATTCCCAGCGTAGGGATGTGGCATTTGGTCAAGAACCCTTGCCATTGTTCCAAAACCCTCTGCCGAATGCCGCGCCCGTACAGGGGGTTGCCGTTGTTCAGGTTATTTAACTCACGATGCTTAGTAGTGGTTGCCCACTTTGCGATGGTGTACGGCAGTCAACGCATCCATCTTGGAAACCCGTCCCGTATCAATGGTGCTGTAGACAATCCAGTGATCGCTGCACTCAATTCGGCTGACCACCTCACACTCCAGGTAAGCCAGTGCCTCCCCTAAAATGGGGGAACCGTTGACGGCTGCGTAGGTCTTGACTCCGGCAAATCGATCCGCCCCCGGTGAGAACCGCTTGAGGAAATGCTTCATCAACGTTTGGTGGTTGCCTTCCTCCAACACATTCAGCACAAAGCGATCGCCCACATGCATAAAGGACTCGATCGCCCGGTCTTTTGCCACTGCAATGGTGATACCCAGAGGTTTTGCACTCGCCTGGGAAACCCACGATGCCAACATCGCGCTGGAGATGTCGCCCTTCTTGGCGGTGATGATGTACAAACCGCCACTGAGACGACCCAGAGCTTTATCTAACTCGTTATCGAGGGATTTCATCTGCTTCACGGCCCGATCGCGCGTGAGCCACTGACCCATGTCTGTACCCGCCTCATCACAAAGCTGATAGGTCGCATCGGTTGGTGTTTCTTTGATCAGAATGGGGGGAAAGGCTTCAGTTAAGCCAATTTCGCGGAAGCGATTTCGCAACGGGTGGACGGACTCATCGTTGCCGCCACCACTTTCAAATAGCCCGATCGCCTGCTTGGTATGGGCTGCCGCCAGGATGGTGCCCATCGCTGCCAGAGTTGAGTCATCGGATTGAGGTGGCATCCCAATCACCAACCCCGATGCCATATCGACTGCTTCTCGTACTTCTTGAGGATCAGCCGAGGTTAAGTCAATCAGATCAACGGTTACCCCAGTTTTGCTGATACCATTGGCGATCGCCTGTGCCAGCTTTTCCGAGTAGCCATAACCAGAGACATAAAATAATCCAACGCTGGTGGCTGCCTTGGCTTGAGCCTCACTCCACTCGCGATAGCGACCGACCAGATCGGTGATGTGGTGGCGCAGCAGTGGACCATGACCTGTAGCGATCGTCTGAATCTCCGGCAACTCGTTCATCCGCTTGATTGCCGACAACACAGAGCGAGCATTGGGACCCATCAAGCAGTCATAGTAAATCTTGAAATCTTCCTCAATCAGATCCAGATCTTCGTCATAGGTGAAGTCGTTGCAGTAATGCATCCCAAAAGCATCGCAGGTGAAGAGGATCTGCGTTTTGTGGTCATAGGTAAAGATTGTGTCGGGCCAGTGCAGGTTCGGAGCCGAGACAAATTCCAACTCATGCCCATTGCCCAGGTCAAGGCGATCGCCACTCTTCACCAGCTTGCGCTCAAAGGGTTGATGTACCAGATCTTCCAGGAACTGGATCGCAACTTTTGCGCCCACGACCGTAATTTGGGGAGCCAGTTGCAACACATCTTTGATTAACCCGCTATGGTCAGGCTCGGTGTGGCTGACGATCAGGTAATCGATCTCCTGAGGATCGATCACCCCCTGGAGCATATCGAGATATAGTTCGCGAAACTTTTCGTGGGAGGTGTCGATCAGAGCCGTCTTTTCACCCCGGATCAAGAAGGAATTGTAGGTCGTCCCGTTTTGCAGCGCAAACTCGATGTCAAAGCGATCGCGATCCCAATCAAGCGATCGCAGCGTCGTAGTATCAGGGGCAATCTCAACCTGCTGCATTGTCAGCCGAGTGCGAGTGCGGTCTGCTAGTGCTACCATGCCAACCCTCCTACAAAAGTGAAAAGCTTTTTGCTCTGCTCTTATTATCGGCTATTGATCCCCCTTTTTGTAAAGTTTTAATAAGCAATCTTGCCTATAAATAAAAGCTATCAAAAAAGTTACATTTAACCAAAATAATAGATTTTTACTTATAAATCTCGTCTTTCCTGGATGCCCCATTCACCGCTTAACCCAGAACCACGCTCATTTCAGCAGTTTACAACCTACACAAACAGACACGAGGAATCGAGCCATTCCCCATTCCCCATTTCCCATTCCCCTTGCAGACGCGATCAATCATGCTCGTCCACTTCCCACTTTCTCCATCGGTATAAAGCTCTTGAATTAAGTACATTTGTACTATTATTGAGTAGTACAATCCACCCTTTTAGATACTCTAAATCATCATCTCCGTAGTGAATAAACACTACAATAGAGATAGTCTAAATGGATGATTGTTATGCGCATGGGTCACTTCTTTTCTTTAGGAGATGGAAAAGTCGGTCAGTTTTTATCTCCGCGCGTGTTAGTCGTGCGATCGCCCTTTCAAGCCCATCGTCTGCCTCGTCGTACAACTGAATTTTCTTGTTTTGGATTTGATACCTTTTCACAGGCGCAACGATTCATTCAATCCCTGTCCCATCTGGGTTTGCGCTTTGAATTGCGTCCTGGCAAGGTGCTGCCACACTCTGCCTATGAGGTGATTTTGTGGGGGAATACCGACCTTGCCCGGACGTTAGCTTTTTGGGATCGACATGATCTGAGGCAGTTTCAACTCCCCTCCGAGACTCTCCAGGTTCGGTCAAAGTCGGCTCCTTCAAGCCCTGATTCAACTCCAGCGATCGCCGCTTAGGACGGTTTATAGGCTGTCCCTCATGGTTGTCATTGTTGTGAATCTACACTACAATTAGTACAGTAGTACACTCTTATTCCCATGACTAAGCACTACGTCCTCAATATCAATCCTTCCGCTGAGTACGACTGGGATCGTTGCACCCTCCGCGACCCTATTACCGCTGAGCGACCCGAACTGGCTCAACTGGTTGCTGATGCCGTAGATGGGCGATCGGGTGCCTATCTCGTTTCGGTTGAGATTCAGATCAAAGTGCTGGAAGAAGCTCCCCTGCCTCAAACAAAACCCGTTCCTCTCAGCAAAGCAGAGGTTCCGGCTCACACCTCGCGCGAAAAACAGCGAGAAATGGTGGCATAGATTATCAGGAGATAAACGATGAAACTAAGCCAATACCCTGAGGCGATCGCCCAGGCAGTAAAGGCTGTGAATACGCTCGATCAACGCATCGCTGAATTACGGCAAGATATCGCCTATCTAGAAGGCAAGGCAGAGTTGGTCGTTGCATTTGAAACAGCTCTGAAGAACGACAACCAGCGGCGAGCACGGCGGTTTGAAATTTTAGAAGCTAGCCTTGACTATCGCGAGCTACAACTCAAGCTGCTGCACCTGACCACTGAAAAGTCGAACGCTCTGGCTCATGTAGAATTTTTGCGAAACCAATTTAGTGTGGCTAAATTAGAAGCTCGATTGTCACTTGCTGACAAACTGGTGGGCATTGAGGCTCGCGAACTGGTTGAATTGTAAAGCGACTGGCTTCGCGCACAACTCGCAGGCTACTCGTTAGCAAACGGTTACCTCCGTTGCTCATTGGATAATATCTGTACCCACCATGCAAGGAAACCTGGCAGAGGTGATTCGGGAGTTGATGGATGCCCAACATTTGAGCGTTCGTAAGGTGTCTGCCCGAATCGCCGAAAAACATGGGGGAAGTGTGTACGGTTACACTCAGCAGGTGAGCCGAATTCTCAACGACCCCAACTACGACCCTACTTTGTCAACAGTACAAAAAATTCTCTCTGCCCTGAATGTCTCATTTTGGCAGGTCAATCGCCTCCCAAAATTGCAGGAGCAGCATCGTTTAGATGACAATCACATTAGCGATCGCCTCGACCAGTTGAGCACCGACATGGCAGATTTAAAACTCGCGATGGCAGAGTTGCAAGAAGCGGTCAAGAAATTGCTATGATGGATCAGCTTATATGAGCGGATGTGGCGGAATTGGTAGACGCGCTAGATTTAGGTTCTAGTTTCGCAAGAAGTGAAGGTTCAAGTCCTTTCATCCGCATTCATTATTTATCAACTCACCACCACTTGCGGTTGTCGTAGAACCAGCCTGTTTGTTTAGGTGGTAGACAGAGAGGTTTACCGCCTCGCAGCGTCGTCCAGGTAATCGCATCCACGATTCCAGTTTCTTTGTGGCGATGTTTTTTTTGAAAGGCGATCACGGCTTGTTGAGTTGCAGCATCAAAAATCCCATTGCGAGCAATATACTGCCCCTGCACCTGAAGCAATCCCTGCAATTCGTAGACATCAACGCCAGTATGCCCATACTTTAAAGTCCGGCAACCCGCCTGCACAGAGGATTTTAAGGCAATCCAAGTCTTGTGACCCACAATGCCATCCGCTCTCAAATGGTGTAACCGTTGAAAGGCTTTGACAGCCGCTTCTGTTACACTTCCAAAGTCACCATCAATACGCAACTGGAAACCATGAGCCTGTAACAATTCCTGCAACTCAGCGACCACAGGACCAGAATCCCACGGGTGCAACTCTGGACCCATCAACACCACATTGCTAACTGCATGAGCAAATTCAGGAGTTCCGCTCATTGCCCCGTCTACCTCGCTCAAATCAGCTATCACAGCACTTTACTGCTCTATAGATTACCCCGATTTGCCACTTTTCTACGGGTACGTCGGATACCTAAAATCCGCTCCAAACTACTGAGACGTTAGCCCAAAAACGTTGCCCCGTTTCCTTGCTCAATCCGAATTTTGGCTTCTTTCTCAAACCACTGAACCACATCAGATACCGTTAACGCTTCGATCGCCACCCCTGCCTCCAGAGCGATTTGCTTCAGTGGCTTGAGCGAGGAGAGTACCAGTTGAACAAAAAAAGTTCTAAAGTTGGCATCAGCCCCGTTCACAGCATCCAGGGTTTCGTCTTGGGCCATCCAATTCGCGATTTGTTGGGGGTGGAGGTCGGCGATCCCACTGCTGGAGGAACCATTTTGCGTCGCACTCCCTTGTGATTCTACAATTTGCTTGAGTAGCCGCAGCGAATAAATCGCAACTCGGGCCGAAAAGCGATCGCGGGAGGTCATCATGGCGCGATCGACTTCAGCCGATTCTTCAACGGTTAAAAACTGGTCAATCGGTTGAGTCATATGTACGTTTCTACTTAGGTTGGATTAGATAGCCGCAGCGGTGCTCTCCATTTACCAACCAATGGGTTCGCTCCACCCGGCAATCTTGCAATGCCACCTCAAACATCTCCAACTCGTGTCCACATACGCTGGGAAACGATTCGGCAATGTGGGAAATCGCACAATTATATTCAGTGATGATAAACTTATTTGCCTGGACTGAGTCAGAGCCTCCCTCCGATTCCACAACTCCCTCTGGCTCAACGTAGTGCCATTCTGCCATGTAGCCTTCTGCCTTGCGCAGTTCCACCAATCTTTCCACTCGCTCTTGCAGGGCACCAGTGCCCACCTGCCGCTGATATTCCAGTGCTTTTTGCTCCCACTGTTTCCGCAGAATCGTACCGACCTGATCTTGACCTACCGTTTCTGCCAGCGTATTCAACAGCGAAAGGGCAAAGTCATCGTAGCGACCAGGGAGGCGATCGCGCCCTTCTCGGCTCAATTGGTACACAAAATTTGGGCGTCCCATTCCAGCTTGAACCAGTTGATGCTCAATTAAGCCGTCTGCCTCTAAATCTTTTAGATGGCGGCGAGTTGCTTGTGGGCTGATGTTAAGCTGCTCAGCCAAGTCTTGAGCACTGGCTTGCCCTTGCTTGAGTAACAAGCGCAGGATGTCTTGTTTTGTGGAAGGTTGCTGCGTGGCTGTCATTGGCTGTTTTCCAGATACCTTGGCAGTTTTCCAGGTGATTTTTCCAGAGCGTCTTCCCAAATTAGGGATTTCAAGCAATTTCAGCACGCAATGCGCTAAAAAAAGTGCTCAAACCGATCCCAAAAGAATTTAAGATTAACTTTGACAACTTTTATGTTGCTAAAGTATCTTACAATTGAGATAAGCAACAAACAAGTTGTTTTAATTATAGAAGTTTACCGGCTGCTCTGTCGCCTAAACCATGAATACATCTGAAAACACGACCCAAGCCTCTGATAAAAGCCTCGAAAGCATGAGACACTTCGCTGAGCAATACGCCAAGCGCACTGGTACTTACTTTTGTGTCGATTTAGGGGTGACCGCCGTTGTCATTGAGGGGCTTGCCAAACACAAGGATGAGTTGGGCTCCCCCCTCTGCCCTTGCCGTCATTACGAAGACAAACACGCAGAAGCAGCCGCCACATTCTGGAACTGCCCCTGTGTTCCCATGCGCGAGCGTAAAGAGTGCCATTGCATGTTGTTTCTGACCCCCGACAATGACTTTGCAGGCGACAAGCAAGACATTTCTTTTGACGAAATTCGC
Source organism: Oscillatoria sp. FACHB-1407 (assembly GCF_014697545.1). Classification (GTDB taxonomy): domain Bacteria; phylum Cyanobacteriota; class Cyanobacteriia; order Elainellales; family Elainellaceae; genus FACHB-1407. The sequence continues at coordinate 51,474 of NZ_JACJSA010000022.1, forward strand.
GCCACCACCAACCAGTACTAAATCCCAGTACTCAATCCTAGTATTAACGCTCAACGAACTGGGAGAGCCACAGCCTCCCTTAGGGACAGTGGGTTTGAGGTTCTAAGCGCAGGGCAGCAGATCGGGTACGAGAGTCGGTAGTTGAATCCCCATCGTTCACTCCTTTGATTTTTGAGAGAAGCACGTCCGATGACAGCATCAGTCAAATCCTTAGTCAATCAACCCTATAAGTACGGCTTCGTCACAGACATTGAGTCAGAAACCATTCCTCGTGGACTCAGTGAAGACGTTATTCGCCTGATCTCTGCCAAGAAGAACGAGCCAGAGTTCATGTTGCAATTTCGGCTGCGAGCTTATCGCCATTGGCTCACAATGACTGAACCCCAATGGCAGGAAGTAACCTATCCTCAAATCGACTATCAAAACATCGTCTACTACTCTGCACCGAAACAGCAGGAAAAGAAGAAGAGTTTGGAGGAAGTTGACCCAACTCTGTTAGAAACGTTTGAGAAGTTGGGCATTCCCCTATCAGAGCAAAAACGCCTCTCCAATGTAGCGGTCGATGCCATTTTTGATAGTGTTTCGGTTGCCACCACCTTTAAAGAGAAGTTGGCAGAGCAAGGTGTCATTTTCTGCTCCATCTCAGAAGCCCTCCAAAAGTATCCTGACCTGGTGGAGAAGTATTTGGGTAGCGTCGTGCCGATCGCCGACAACTATTATGCAGCTTTGAACTCAGCCGTGTTTAGCGATGGTTCTTTCGTCTATGTACCGAAGAACACGCGCTGCCCAATGGAGCTATCCACCTACTTCCGGATCAACAACGGCGACTCCGGTCAGTTTGAGCGGACGCTGATTGTGGCAGAGGAAGGCAGCTCTGTCAGCTATTTAGAAGGTTGCACTGCCCCCATGTTTGACACCAACCAGCTTCATGCGGCGGTGGTGGAACTGGTCGCACTCGATAATGCTGAGATCAAGTACTCCACGGTGCAGAACTGGTACGCCGGAGACGAGAATGGCAAAGGCGGGATTTACAACTTCGTTACCAAGCGTGGCTTGTGCCAGGGTGCAAACTCTAAGATTTCCTGGACTCAGGTTGAGACGGGTTCCGCCATCACTTGGAAGTATCCCAGTTGTGTGCTGGTAGGCGACAACTCCGTGGGCGAGTTCTACTCGGTTGCCCTGACCAACAACAAACAGCAAGCCGACACCGGAACCAAGATGGTTCATATCGGTAAAAACACCCGCAGCACAATCGTCTCCAAGGGGATCTCGGCGGGCAATTCCAAGAATAGCTATCGCGGCTTGGTCAAGATCGGTCCCAAGGCAGAAGGAGCACGCAACTACTCGCAGTGCGATTCGATGCTGATTGGTGATAATGCCGGGGCAAATACCTTCCCTTATATCCAGGTGCAGAACAACTCCGCCAAAGTAGAGCACGAAGCCTCGACCTCCAAGATTGGTGAAGACCAGTTGTTCTACTTCCAGCAACGGGGCATCTCGGCTGAAGACGCTGTCTCTATGATTATCAGCGGCTTCTGCAAGGATGTGTTTAACCAGTTGCCGATGGAGTTTGCGGTAGAAGCCGATCGCCTCTTAGCCCTAAAACTCGAAAACAGCGTGGGTTAAGGCAATGGTGCAAGGTTCAATCAACAAATACGCCACCTCCGATCAGTTTGACCTCCGCAACCAGAGCAATTCGCTCTACCCCGTTCTCCAAATTCTCAAGCGCATTGCTCAACTACAAGAGACAGACCTTTAAGGAGTGAAGTAGTGATTGTTGAAAACAGCAAAACCGTTTTGTCGGTCAAAAATTTAACGGCTGAGGTGGATGGTACACCCATCCTTAAAGGGCTGAATCTGGAGATCAAAGCCGGAGAGATCCACGCCATTATGGGACCGAATGGTTCCGGCAAAAGCACCTTCTCGAAAGTTCTGGCAGGGCACCCTCAGTACACCGTGACTGGGGGTGAAGTGACCTATCTGGGTCAAGACCTGCTGGAAATGGAACCCCAAGACCGGGCGCGATCGGGCGTGTTTCTGGCATTTCAATACCCGTTGGAAATTCCCGGCGTCAGCAACCTTGACTTTTTGCGGGTGGCGTACAACTCCAAGCGCAAACACGAGGGATTAGAAGAACTGGATGCCTTTGATTTTGATGATCTTGTGCGGCAAAAGCTGGATGTCGTCAAAATGAACCCTAATTTCCTCAATCGCAGTGTGAATGAGGGTTTTTCTGGGGGCGAGAAGAAGCGCAATGAAATTCTCCAGATGGCGTTGCTGGAACCGACTCTGGCGATTCTGGATGAAACAGATTCAGGGCTAGACATTGACGCACTCAAAATTGTCGCCAGCGGAGTCAATCAACTTTCAACTCCTGACAACTCAATCTTGCTGATCACCCACTACCAACGCCTGCTCGACTACATCGTGCCTGATTACGTGCATGTGATGGAGGGCGGACGTATTCTCACCACGGGTGGCAAAGAGTTGGCATTGGAACTGGAAGCACGAGGTTATGACTGGGTGCGCGAAGAAGAAGCGGAGGCAGCCCTGTCATGACGATTCAAACTTCCGGTGTTGCAACGGTTCAGCGAGGAGATGAGCGGGCTGCTTACCTACAGTCCCTTCTGGCTCTCCGTCCAACCATCAACAGCCCTTCGTTACAGCCAGAAACTCAACCCTGGTTGCAATCCCTGCGAGACAGTGCAGCCGCTAGAGTTCAGGAACTGGCGATTCCCTCGACTCGTGATGAAGAGTGGCGGTTCACGGATCTGTCACCGTTGGTACAGACCTCTTTTCGGGTGGGCGATCGCTCACCCCACATTACCGACATTGAAGCATTCAAACTGCCTGAAGCCGAGTGCCGCTTAGTCTTCATTGACGGCATTTTTGCCCCTGAGCTATCCACGCCCGTTGCTCAAGCTGGAATGGTCGCTGGAAATCTAATCGGTGGTCAGTATACGCAGCCGCTACAACACTATCTAGGCAAACAGTCTGGCACAGAGGAAGTCTTCACAGCACTCAATACAGCCAGTTTTCAGGATGGTGCGGTGATTTGGGTATCGAAAAATCAGAGCATTGAGCAACCCATCCACCTGCTCTTTATCTCCACAAGTCAGGCCGATTCCACTATCTCTCATCCGCGCTGTCTGGTCGTAGCTGAAGCCAACAGTCGCGCTACCGTGCTTGAAGAGTATGTCTCACTAGATCACGGCGGTTATTTCACCAATCCCGTGACGGAAATCTGGCTCGCCGAGAACGCTGAGGTAAACCATACTAGAGTTCAGAGGGACAATCAGGCTGCCTTTCACATTGGCAAAACGGCTGTTTCCCAGGCTCGTGACTCTCGTTATACCTGCAATGCAGTCAGTTTAGGTGGCAAGCTTTCACGTCACAATCTAGAGATTTACCAGACCGGAGAGCAGACTTTCACCGCATTGAATGGGTTGACGATGATTCGGGGAGAACAGCTTTCTGACACCCACAGTGCGATCGCCCTGACAAAGCCCTATGGCAGCACCCGTCAACTGCACAAATGTATCATCGATGACCGGGCACACGCTGTTTTTAACGGTAAGGTATTTGTACCCAAGGCAGCACAACTGACAGATGCCGGACAACTCAACCGCAACCTGTTGCTCTCTTCGAAAGCACGGGTAGACACTAAACCCCAGCTTGAGATCGTGGCAGATAACGTGAAATGTACTCACGGGGCAACGGTTGGTCAACTGGATGCAGATGAGATCTTCTATCTACAAAGCCGAGGCATTGATGCCGACACTGCCCGCAACCTGCTGATTTATGCCTTTGCCTACGAAATTCTAGAGCAAATTCCGTCGAGTGCTCTCCAAAAAACTCTGGCTCAACTCATTTCCAATTAGTAATAGTTTTGGTTGCTTCTTAATCGCCCTACGTTCTACCTCACCCCTTGCTCCTATGACTCTCGCTCAAGAAAGAACCCTCGCTGCAAAAGTCCGTGCTGACTTCCCGATCCTGCACCAGGAGATTCATGGCAAACCGCTGATTTATTTTGATAATGCGGCTTCCTCGCAGAAACCCAGAGCGGTGATTGAGGCGTTGCAGTACTACTATGAGCATGACAACGCGAACGTGCATCGGGGCGTTCACACGCTGAGTTCACGCGCAACTGACGCTTATGAAGGGGCACGGGACAAAGTCGCTGCCTTTGTCAACGCTGCCTCTCGCAACGAGATTGTCTACACGCGCAACGCGTCTGAGGCGATTAATCTGGTTGCCTATGCCTGGGGTTCAACCAACCTGACTCCGGGGGATGAGATTATCCTGTCAGTGATGGAGCACCACAGCAACCTGATTCCCTGGCAAATGCTGGCAGCCCGGACTGGAGCCGTGTTGAAGTTTGTTGAACTGACTGACACTCAAGAGTTTGACCTGGAGCATTTTAAGTCGTTGCTCTCTGACAAAACCAAGCTCGTTTCCGTGGTGCATGTGTCTAACACGCTGGGTTGCATTAACCCGGTCGAGGAGATCACGGCACTAGCCCATCAGTACGGCGCAAGAGTCTTGATTGATGCGTGTCAGAGCGTGCCCCACATGCCAGTTGACGTGCAGACGATCGATTGTGATTGGCTAGTGGCGTCGGGTCACAAGATGTGTGCTCCCACAGGCATTGGCTTCCTCTACGGAAAGTTGGATGTGTTGCGATCGATGCCTCCGTTTTTGGGTGGGGGTGAGATGATTGCCGATGTGTTCCTCGATCACTCGACCTATGCGGATCTGCCCCACAAGTTTGAGGCAGGTACTCCCGCCATTGCTGAGGCGATCGCCCTCGGTGCAGCAGTCGATTACTTAGGCAGCATCGGCATGGATGCCATTCACGCTTACGAAGCTGAGCTAAACGCCTATCTCTGGCAACAACTGCTGCCGATTTCTGAACTGCGCTTGTTAGGCCCCAAACCCGATGCCAATGGCGAAGGTCGCGCTGCTCTTGCCTCCTTTACGGCCGGAACCGTTCATCCCCACGATCTCTCCACCATTCTGGATCAAGCCGGAATTGCGATTCGAGCAGGGCATCACTGCACTCAACCATTGCACCGCCATCTTGGGGCACAATCCACCGCCAGAGCCAGTTTGTATTTCTACAACACCCGCGAAGAGATCGATACCTTTATCGTGACCTTGAAAGAGGCGATCGATTTCTTTGGCAACATCTTCGGATAAAAGACGTTGCAAAAATAAGTTTCTCGTTCCTAGATCCTGCTTGGAAACGCGGTCTGTATAACAACGCGGTCTGTATAACATTGTTTGCAGAGAGACTGATCTGGAGATTGATTCAAACCCCTGAGCAATCTGCAAGGATTATTTTGGTTCCGTCCTCACTGCGGGTGGAATCACATATCATCCTGGCAGCTAAGGACAAGTCATGATCAAATCTTGGATGGTCATTGGAGGAGTGGCGATCGCACTTGCCATTCTCAGTAATGTTTTCTTAAGACCAAAGGGGGTCAAGTGGTTTGCCCGTTTGCGGCGACCCCGTTGGTTAACGTTTGAGAAACTCATCCCCATTATTTGGACAATTGTGTTTACCTGTGCTGCCTGGTCAGCCTATCTCGTTTGGGAACGAGAACCCGGCACACCCAAAACCTGGTTCATGATGGGACTTTACATCTTGTTAGAAGTTGTAACGCTTTCCTACAATACGGTGATGCTTGCGTTGCGGAGTCTCAAAGTTGGTGTAATCATTGGCGGTGCGGGTGCTATCTTGGCACTATTGCTCGCTGCAACAGTTTTGCCACTGTCTGGGTTAGCGGCTGCACTCTTAATCCCCTATCTGTTGTGGAGTCCGATTGGCACTTACACCACCTGGGAAATGATGCATCTCAATCCAGCCGATGTCTAACTGCCCTGGATCAGCAGAGCAACGTAATCACTGTAGGAGAATGTGAATGCCTTCTTTTCGTAAGCGTGGGATCGTTATCTCGATGCTTGCTGCCGTAAGTGTTTTAGCAGCAAGTTGTGGTGAAAGTAAAGTTTCCCAATGCAACAAACTCATTGAGGTCGCTAATAAGGCAGTATCAGATGTTCAAGCCATCACGACGAGTGCCAATCCTCAAGATGTGAATGCAATGACCCAAATTGCGGAAACCGCAGATCAAGCCAGGGCATCTATGGAAGCTTTGGAGTTATCTGATGAGTCACTCCAAGCCTTTAAGCAACGGTTTGTAACGATGTATGCCGATACGAGCAAAGCAACCCGTGACCTGGTCACGGCGGTCAATGCAAACAATAGCCAGGGTGCAGAAGCGGCATACACTGCTCTACAGACAGCAACTGACCAGGAGACCCCATTGGTGAATGAGGTCAATACTTATTGTGGTGGCACAGCTCAATAGAGCCTGTGCTGCTTTGAGGAATAGAGGGATAGAGGAGTAAAGGAGTAAGGTGGAGTGTATTATTTTCTCTTCCATCCCTACGCTTCACTCTCTATTCCCCTTTTCCTGGTTCCTCTTGCCGACTGTCATCAGGAGGCAATTCGACGATCTCAAACCAGTATTGCCCGATCGCTTTCATCACGTTAACGAGCGACTCAAAAGTCACAGGCTTTGTAATATACGAGCTAGCTCCCAGATTGTAGCTGCGGTATATATCCTCTTCAGTTTTGGACGTGGTTAATACAACAATTGGAATGTGACGTAACTCTGGAGATGCTTTAATTTCTCTCAATGCTTCGCGTCCATCTTTGCGCGGCATATTCAGATCGAGCAAAATCAGCCCAGGTCGTGGAGCACTTCCAGCTTGAGCATAGCGACCCTGCTGATACAGATATTCCATCAATTCTTCACCATCGGCAACGAATTGTAAGTCGTTCATCAAGCGACATTCTGCTAATGCCTCGCTTGCCAACATGCGATCGTCTTCGTCATCATCTGCCATCAAGATTGTGATGGATCGATGCGGTTTATGTGCCACGAATTCACCTCACATTGCTTACAGGTAAGGTCACCACAAATGTGGCTCCCTGTCCGGGAGTACTGTGGGCTTGAATTTGCCCTCCATGTCGTTCAACGATCCTACGGCAAATGGCTAACCCAACCCCGGTGCCTTCATATTCACTATGGCTATGAAGCCGTTGAAAAACGGTGAAGATGCGATCGAGATATTTTTCATCAAAGCCAATGCCATTGTCTGACACGGTAATTTGGCACTGCTTATGGGTGCTCTGAGAAACCGCTGAATTTGAGTCTGTGGAAAGGATTTGAGCGTTGATTTGGACTATGGGAGGAGCTTGACTGTGGAATTTGAGAGCATTGCTGATCAAGTTTTGGAACAGTTGTCGCATTTGCAATGGATCAGCATCAACGGTTGGCAAATCTCCGACGTTGACCTGTGCCCCTACCTGTTGAATTTGAATTTCCAGGTCTGACAAGACATCTTGCACCGTTATTGTCAGATTTACGGGCACGAATGGTTGTGCCTTGGTGGTAACGCGAGAAAACATGAGTAGGTCGTTAATCAGCGTTTGCATCCGGTTTGCTGCATTTTGCATCCGTTGCAGGTAATCCTGTCCTTCATGGGTCAGAACCTCGGCGTATTTGGCTTTGAGGCGATCGCCAAATGCCTGAATCTTGCGGAGTGGTTCCTGCAAATCATGGGACGCCACAGAGGCAAAATCCTGCAATTCGCGATTGCTGACTTCCAGGCGCAGAGCCACTTGTCTGAGTTCTAGTTCAATCCGTTTGCGATCGCTAATGTTGATACTGGTGCCAATCAAGCGGTAAATGCGGTTTTGCTCGTTGTACAACGGGGTCAATTTCGTGATCCACCAGGTGTCTACCCCTTCAAAAGGGAGGCATTCCTCATAGGTGATAGGTTTGCCAACGGTAACGCACTCTTGATATCGCTGTCGAACGGCGATCGCTGCCGCTGGGGGCAACACATCTTCTGGTGTTTTACCCAACAGTTGTTCCAGGGCAATTCCAGTGAGTTGGGCATGGGTAGGATTAATGCCTGCAAATCGAAAATCTCCCGTTTCGAGCACATCCACCACAAAGATGGAACCTGCAATGCCCTCGTAAATGCTCCGCAAAAATTCCTCACTCTGACGCAAAGCAGCTTCCGTCCTGCGTCGGTCGGTCACGTCTTCTGCCAGAGATGCAATGCCGATGATTTCACCATCCTCCGCCATCAACAGCGTGTTGTACCACTGACAAATGATAGTTTTTCCTTCTTTGGTGACATTGGGGTTGGTGTTGCGACTCCCACCCAACTGCCGCAGTAACTGTTGCCAGACCCGTTCCAGGTCATGGTGTGCATTCAGTGGCACGATTAAATCAAGAACAGGTTGCCCGATCGCCTCTTGTCGGCTGTAGCCAAAGATCCGCTCAGCGGCTGGGTTCCACTCAACAATGGTGCCGCGTCCATTACACTCAATAAACGCCAGAGGAGTCTGTTGAACGTGAAACGAGAGCCGCTGTTCTGACTGGCGCAATTGTTCTTCCGCCCGGACGCGATCGCTGACATCCTCAAACATCACCCCCAACCGCTGCTGCGACATGGGAAAGGCTCTGACGGAGTAAATGCGCTCAACTCGGTGGCGATCGCGATAGCGCAACTCTCCCAGATCACGAGATACACCTGAGCGAACCACCTCCGCATAGACTTCTGGCATCTCAATTTTGAGGAATGCTGGAAATGGGTCATATCCTTGTTGCAACTCTTCTTGCCGGGGAAGTCCCAAAATTTCTCTTGCTAAAGCGTTGATAGCAAGCAGTTGAAATGTAGCTGCATCATCAGGATGATCTAAGTGCCAAACGACCAACCCGACTGGCATCTGTTCAACCAAATCCGCATAGAGTTGAGAATCACTCATTGCAAGGAGACGACGTTACGAGGGGGCTCCCAGGTCAATTCCTTAGCAATCAATCGCTCAACCGCCTGGATGTCCAGTGGTTTTGAGAAGAAATAACCCTGCCCATACTCACATTTTAAGGAACGCAACTGGGCAACCTGCATTAAAGTTTCGACGCCTTCTGCGATGACATCCATTCCCAGGTTCCAGGCGAGGGTCATGATCGTCCGGACAATCGCCAATTGTTCACCATCATGGTCGATCTTGCTGATGAAGGAGCGATCGATCTTCAGGGTATCAATCGGGAAACGATGCAAATAGCTGAGGGATGAATACCCTGTGCCAAAGTCATCCATGGACAACCGAATGCCCATGGCTTGCAATTCTGACAACATCATGGCAGCCGAGTCTGTATTTTCCATCAACACACTTTCGGTAATTTCCAGCCGCAGGTATTTAGCACTCAGTTGAGTCTGACGCAGGATGTGTTTAATGTGAGTAATCAATTCCGGGGTGAACTGTTTGCCGGACAGGTTAACACTAACAGTTAACGGGAGTCTGTCAGGAAATTGCAAGTGCCATGCTCGCATTTGGGCACAGGCTTCCTGCAACACCCACAGGCCAATTGGAAGAATTAGCCCCGTCTCTTCAGCGATCGGGATGAATTCAGCAGGAGACACGATGCCGCGTTCAGGATGACACCAACGCAACAGAGCCTCAAACCCATCCAAACGACTATGCTTGAGCGACACAATGGGTTGATAGTAAATCTGCAATTCTTTGCGATCGATCGCCCGTCGCAGGTCAGTCTCTAGCTGCAAGAGAGCCACCGCAGACACATGCATTCCCCGATCGAAGATTTCATAGCGTGACTTGCCCAATGCCTTCGCTCGATACATGGCGGTGTCCGCATCCCGCAGCACATTTACTGCCGAGTCGTACTCATTGCCGCTGAGGGCAATGCCGATGCTGGCACTGGTGTAAATCTCATGCCCATCCAGATTAAACGGTTGGGATAACTCGTTTTGAATGCGGTCAGCAACCGATGTCACATCCTTGGAATCCTGAATGCCCTCCAACAAAATGACAAACTCATCGCCACCAAGACGGGCAATCGTATCACCGGGACGCAGACAGTTTGAGAGGCGGCGGGCGATCGCAATCAACAGGCGATCGCCCATCATGTGCCCCAGGCTATCATTGACCACCTTAAAGCGATCGAGATCCAAAAACAGGACTGCAAAACTGTAGTTTTGATGGCGTTGTGCCCACTGCACCACATAGTGCAACCGCTCCATCAGCAGCGCGCGATTTGGCAGGTCAGTCAACGTGTCATAGAGCGCATTATGCAACAATCGTTGCTCAGCCTGCTTGTGAGCCGTGATGTCGGTTTGAGAGCCAGCAAGGCGAGTGACGTTGTTTTCTGCATCTCGAACGGCTAACCCCCGACTCAACATCCAGCGATAGGTGCCATCTCGGTGACACATGCGATGTTCGTTTTCAAAATGGGGGGTCAACCCGTCGAGATGAGCCGTGATTTCGCGTTCGACTCGATGGCGATCTTCGGGATGAATGCGATTAAACCACTCAAACTGGTTTGCCCCAATCTCGTCTTCCCCATAGCCCAACATCGCTTTCCAGCGGGGTGAGAAATAAAAATCCCCGGTTTTCAGATTCCAATCCCAAATGCCATCATTGGCTCCCTGCACTGCCAGAGCATAACGTTCTTCACTCTCTCGCAGTGCCTCTTCTGAGCGTTTGCGTTCGGTCACATCTCGAAAGGTTACGACCGTTCCCATCAGTTGCCCATCTTCCCAGATAGGGTTGCTGATGTATTCCACCGAAAAACAAGTGCCATCCTTGCGCCAAAACACATCATTATCAACGTGATGCACAATGCCGTCGCGGAGCGTGGTTTCAATCAGGCAAGCAGCTTCCGGGGGAGGAAGCTCAGGATTCGCGTGATGCAAAATAGCATCAATCGGTTTGCCAATCAGCTCATCTACTTCCCAGCCCAACATGCGAGCCGCCGCAGGATTGAGAAAAATTCCATTGCCGTGCAAGTCTATGCCGTAAATGCCTTCTCCAGCCGAGTTTAGAATCAACTCATGCAAATGGCGCAACCGCTCTAATGCTTCTTCTGCTTGTTTGCGAGCCGTGACATCGTTTTGTAGCCCGATAAAACTGGTTAGCTTGCCTTGAGCATCAAACACCGGGTTAATTTGCAAGTCATTCCAGAAGGGAGTGCCATCCTTGCGGTAGTTCAGGAGCGTGCAGGAGATAGGTTGACGCGCAGCGATCGCCTGCCGAATTTCCTCAATCACGGTTGCATCGGTGCCCGGTCCCTGCAACATGCGACAGTTCTCTCCCATGATGTCTTCGGGAGTAAACCCTGTAATCGCTGTAAAAGCAGGGTTTACAAAGATCACCGGGTTGTCGGGTAGCTGAGGTGCGGTAATAACGACCCCTGTGGTTACGTTTTCAATCGCCAATGCCAGTTGATCATTGTCCCGCAGGGCTTGTCGCAGTTCCTCCAGCGTTCGGGCTCGTTCAATGGCATAACGAATCGATCGCTCTAGTAATAGAGCATCAAATTTTCCTTTAACCAGATAATCGGCAACCCCAACCTTCATCGCAGCGATATCAACATCCAGATCGCCCTGCCCCGTTACCAAAATCATCGGTGCCTTGCAACCTGAGGCGATCGCCGTTTGGATCAGCTCCAGCCCAGTTGTAGATCCCAGTCGATAATCGACCAAATAAACGTCATGCTGATTTTTAAGAATAATTTCTAAAGCTGCATCATCCGTATTGACCCAATCCAGGCTAAACCGACTGTGCTGAATTTCAGCAAATAACCCTTGGGTAATGATGAAGTCGTCCTCATCATCTTCGATAACAAGGACTCTTATGGGGTAATAAGACATAATCAAAATTAAAGTGTTATTTAAAACACATAAAGCCCTATCTGTATAGTTCCCTCAATTTCAGGCTTTTGCAAGATAATTTCAGGGCGGTTTTCGTTAAGAATGATTGCCGTCCAGAGTATAAAACTGAGAGAAATCAAGCAATTAAAGGATTAATCAACGAAAAAGAGGGGTTAGACCCCCTTTGCCTAATGACATTCACTTGGTGTAGAGGGATTTTTAGGACATCTTTTGTCTCCTTGAGCAGCTATAGGGCTGATAGGCAAGGGATGAAACCGATGACTATTGCCAAATTTGCTGTTTTTTGAATGTCCTAAAGACTTGGAGCGATCGCGGAAAAGAGCCGCAAAAGAACGAAGTCGAGGCTTATGTGAAAGATTTCGTAACGCGATGGTTCACCTTATGGCATAGATCATAGGCTGAATTATTCGTCCTCAGGGCAAAGCTTTACTAAACGCAGGAATGCAAAGGACTGAGGACTGAGAAATGAGAACTGAGGACTGAGGATTGAGGACTGAGGTTGAAAGGCAAGCAGTACATCATGTTGCAGCTTGAGAGATGCCCTAACAAACCGTTCAGTTGCTATGGCTGCGGTTAGACATTGGGGAATGCAGATGTAATTCTCAAAAATTGACCACCGCTGTAGGGGCGTTTCGCGAAACGTCCCTACAAAATTCATAGATTGGATCAGCAACACCGTTGCAGTTGAAACCGCAGTTATAGCCGTAGCTACCATTGTCAGGGCAACTCAAAGCCCATAATGAACAAGGAGCTTAATCCCCTTGTCCTATAGCCCTACGCATATGCATTAGGACATAAGGGGGTGTGGGGGCTGCGCCCCAGCCAGGGGTGGAACCCCTGCACCCCAAATTCCCACCCCTATTTACGACGAGTTGTACTTAGTAATCACTTCTGTATCGCGGCACGATATTGCTGCACGAGCAGGTCAATGCCTGTAATTGCCGTGCCTACCACGACCGCATCTGCCCCCAAGTCGAGTGCCTGTCGTGCCATTTGGGGGGACGAAATTCCTCCTTCACAAATAATAAATGCCTCAATTTGCGCCACAAGTTGATGAAGCAGATCAAACCCAGGGGGGGTCAGGTGGCGAGTAGCATCGGTATAGCCATAAAGGGTCGTACCGACGATATCGGCTCCTGCCTCAACAGCGGCGATCGCCCCTTCTAAGGTATCGACGTCTGCCATAACGGGCTTACTAAGTTGGGTGTGAATTTGTTCAATCAATGTGGCAACGGTTTCGCCACCGGGACGCGATCGCAGTGTTGCATCAATCGCGATGATATCGGCTCCGGCAGTGGCGATCGCTTCAGCATGCTCAAACTGCGGCGTGATGTACACGTCATAGCCCGAAATTTGCCGCTTCCATAGCCCAATGATGGGAACGGTGACTCGCGATCGCACTGCCTCCACATGAGCAGGGGTATCAATTCGCACTGCCACCGCCCCCCGGTTAACCGATGCCTGGGCGATCGCCGCAATCACCGACGGTTCGTGCAACGGCGAGTCAACCGGAGCCTGACAGGAGACGATCAACCCCTGCTGGAGTGGTTGCAGAATCGCAGAAAATTTTGTTGACGAAGAAACTGACATACTTAAGAAGGATGCCTCACCCTAGGTTCTCTTTATAGTCTGTTTTATAGTTTGAATTAGTCTTTGTATAGGGGTTAATTACACATGATGACTTTAATGGAAGCCGCCGCCGGGCTAGATAATGCGGGTGGTCATTTCCCTATTTCTTTTACGCTAGTGTATATCGTTGGTTTCATTGCGGCGGTAAGTATCGGGTCAATCGCCTGGTATAACTCTAAGCGTCCACCCGGATGGGAAGACAAAGAGCGTCCTGACATCGTTCCTGAAGTGGATGATGAGATCCAACAAAGTTAGGTTAGATGCTCAGTACAACCTGTCATAAGTAAAGTTGGTGGGGGCGAGCAGTTGTTCACCCCTACCGAAGCAATACCGAAGTTCTTTAACTTTCAGGCGATCGCCGCAATCGCACCATAAAAAATCCATCCATTTGATGGTGATGGGGCAAGACTTTTATCCATCCCTGGGGTGTGACAAATTGAGTAGCGGGATGATCCCCTGCGGGAGGCTCAATCTGCCAGTTGGGATGGTTTGCCAGGAAGTGTTGAGCGATCGCCTCATTCTCTAAGGGATGCAGGGTGCAGGTGGAATAGACAAGCACTCCTCCCGGTTTCACCCAGGTTGCTGCTTCGGTCAGCAGTTCCGTTTGCAGTTGGGCGAGTTCTACGACTGAATCGGGGGTTTGTCGCCACCGAGCATCTGCATGACGGTGCAACGTTCCCAACCCAGAGCACGGTGCGTCAATCAGCACGCGATCGGCTTGGTTAGCAAATTGGGGAATGTGACGGCTATCTTCAGTGCAAACTTGAATCGAGGTTAAACCCAATCGTCGCACGTTCTCTTGCAGGCGTTTGAGCCGAGAAGGGGTGCGATCGCACGCCCAAATCACACCGCGATCGCCCATAAGCTCAGCGATATGGGTTGTCTTTCCACCGGGCGCAGCGCAGGCGTCGATAATCGTCTCTCCAGGCTGAGGATCGAGCAGATGGCTCACCAGTTGAGCACTGGCGTCTTGCACTGCCCACCAACCCTCTTCAAAACCGGGGAGTTGTCGAATTGACCCCACAGGCTTGAGCAAGCGCAACGCATCCGGTAGGGGAGGAAAGGGGGGGATCGCAATACCTGCCTGTTGCATCACGGTTGCCACCTCTGCAACGGAACTCCGCAACCGATTCACTCGCAGATCAATGTGCGGGGGTTGATTGAATGCCTGACAGAGCGCGGCGGTGTCTGCCCAGCCAAATTGCTCTAACCACACGCGCACAATCCAATCCGGATAGCTGTATTGCATCCCCAATGCCATGACCGGATCATCTGGCAGTTGTAGAGGGTCGGTCTGTTGCGGTTGACCGTTTTCACTTAAGCGGGTGTATTGCCGTAGCACCCCATTGACAAATCCGGTTAGCCCTTGCAAACCATTGGTTTTTGCTAACTCGACGGTGGTATTGACGGCCGCCGATGCCGGGATATGGTGCAAATAGCGCAATTGATATAAACCGAGATGCAAGATCAGTCTTAGATCGGGGGGTTGTTGTTGCGCTTTTTTGGTGGCGAGTTGATCGATGAGAGCATCTAATGTTCGTTGCTGTCGGACACAACCATACACCAACTCAGTGCATAGGCTGCGATCGAGGTCAGCTAGCACCTCGCGTTGCAACTCGCGATCGAGCGCAACATCGACAAATGCTCCTCGTTGCACTGCTCGGAGGGCTAAAAACGCAGATTGACGGGGATTTTTTGTCACAGACGGGTGGCAATGAACTGGGTGATAAGTTTCGCAAACGATAAGATTCGCAAAAAATGTATTATTATCTTTTTGACGTCCCTTTATTTTTTCTTTACAAAATTGCTTTCAGCAAGAAATTGTTCTCAATTGCTCACAACCTGGCAGTCGTAAGCTTGGCGATCGCAGTCTTACACCACCGTAAGCCTTCACCAGTCAACCTTCGTGTATTGTTTTGCTGTTAAGCAGACAACCGTCGAGAGCAAATTCAGGGATTCATTCACTACTATTCTAAAAACATTATGACGCGATCGATTTTAGAGAACCCCAAGCTTAACCGCAAAACGTCTCTTCAAAGCACGCTTCAAGATGGCGTTATTACCCCTCACTGGCGGCGACGGTTAACTAAATTCTATCGATCGATCATTCCCTCTCACATCCCTCCAGAGCAACAAATCTGGCTGCACAATACTCAAGATATTGTTGCTTTCAGTGAGCGACTGAAAGACCCTGACTACGACATTTCAACGATTGAATATGTCTTAATCGTTGACCCTGTGACTGACATTTACGACATTATTGAGTTCTTTTCCCAGTTACGTCGTAAGCTGCCCGACCATGCAAAGGTACTCTTCACCAACTTCAACTGTCTCTGGGCACCCTTGTTTGAATTAGCCGCTTCTCTTGGGTTTTCTAGACGTCGGGGCATTGGCAATTTCTATTTTGATAGCGATTTAGAATGCTTCCTGGAAATGTCTGGATGGGAGCACGTTAAAAAGATTCGGCGATTTATGCTGCCTCGTCAAATTCCAATTCTCAGTTCAATCTTTGACAACTTTTTGGTGCGTCTGCCAGGGTTACAAAATCTCTCGCTCAACAGCATTTTTATCGCTCGAAAAAGTGCAGAGGGTAGCCCCAGAGATTACTCAACAACAGTTCTTGTTCCTTGCAAAAACGAAGAAAACAATATTGAGGCGGTTATTCGTCGGATGCCCTCCTTTGGTCAATCTGTTGAGATCCTCTTTATCAATGACAAGAGCACCGATACAACCGAGGAAAAAATCCTCTACTTCCAGCAACGATTCCCCGACAAAAATATTGTTCTGGTGCAGGGCCTGGGCAAAGGTAAAGGCGAAGCCGTCCGGGAAGGGATGAAGTATGCAACGGGTGACATCTGTATGATTTTGGATGCGGATTTAACCGTCATTCCCGAAGACCTGCCTCAGTTTTATGAGGCGATGCGCCGCCGCCGCGCAGATTTCATCCACGGCACTCGCTTAGTCTATCCCGGTGAAGCCGGAGCAATGCGCTTTGCCAACATTGTCGGCAACTGGGGATTCTCCATCCTGTTTACCTATGTGCTGGAGGAGCGAACCACCGATACGCTGTGTGGCACCAAAGTCTACTGGCGGAGAGATTGGCAACTGTTTGAAGAGATGAAAACCAATTTGAAAAACACCGATGTTTGGGGTGATTACAACTTGATTTTTGGTGCATCTCGCTATGGCTTAAAGATTACTCAGTTGCCAGTACGCTATTTTGAGCGTTTGGAGGGCACTACCAAGATGACGAAACGCATCAGAAATGGTTTTATCATGCTGAGAGTAGTTTGGCAGGCTCTATGGTCTGTTAAGTTCATCTCTTAGCGGTCAGGGGCGTTACTAGCCTCTTCTCACCCAACAACCCTGCTTTCTGGGATATCTAGAAGCGATCGCCCCTTAGATTTGTTTTAACATCCTCTGCTTATCTATGAACCTGCAAGAACGACTCGAGCGAGAACGGCAACACGGTAAGGTGATTATCGCCACTGAAGAAAATAACTGGGGATGGAAAACCCCCGCAGGTCAAATTCGGTGGAAGCGTCGCTTTAATTATCTGGCACAGGCACTTCCCAACGCCGACGGTCAAGTCTTAGAAGTGGGGGCAGGTTCCGGCACCTTTACGGTGGGTTTGGCAGATGTCTACTCGAATCTGATGGCGATCGACATCAGCGAAGACCTGATCAACATTGCTCGAACGAGAGCACCCTCAGCCCAGTTCGCAGCAATGGATGCCCACAATCTGGAGGTTCCTGACAATAGCTTTGATGCGATTATCGGGTGCTCGGTGTTGCACCATCTCGACTGGAATCTCGCGCTCCAGGGGTTCTATCACAAGCTCAAGCCCGGTGGGGTAGTGCGCTTTTCAGAGCCTAATTTGTTGAATCCACAGATTTTCATCCAGAAGACGATTCCGCCAATTAAGAAACGGCTAGGCGATAGCCCTGACGAGTACGCCTTTACGGCATGGCAAATTCGGCGATCGCTCAAACGGGCAGGTTTCTCTCGCATCACTGTCACGCCGTACGAGTTTCTGCATCCCTCAGTTCCTGAAAAGTGGATTGATGCGGTGATTAAGTTAGAGACTTTAATCTCTAAAACGTTCCTCAAACAAATCGGCGGATCGTTGTTGATCGAAGCCTTCAAGCTGTGATCAGAAAACATCTGTGATTCACGCAATACCAATTACTGCAATACAAGTGCAATACAGTTGTCATGGGAAAACAAGGTTTACTAGGCGGATTGAAGTTACCTCAAGAGCTTCAAATTAGCGATCATGACGATCCGGATAGCATTTACGTTATTCGGCGCATTATTAAACGCAAACCGTTTCTAGTAAACACCTACAAAAGCTTCTACCGCGATATTCTGAGCCGCATCAAAACGGTTCCAGCCGATGGCGATCTGATTGAACTGGGAAGTGGAGCAAGCTTCCTGAAGACTGAGTTGCCCCAACTCATTACGTCCGACGTGTTGCCCTACGATGGCGTAGACAAGGTCTTTTCAGCGTTAGATATTCCGCTTGCAGATAATAGTGTTAGCGCGTTTCTCATGACGGATGTGCTGCATCACATCAAAGACTCGCGGCAGTTTTTCCGGGAAATGCAGCGATGCCTGAAGGTTGGTGGCAAAGTGGTGATGATTGAACCTGCTAACACCTTGTGGGGCAAGTTTATTTTTAGCAATTTTCATCCAGAACCGTTTGACGACCAGGGGGGTTGGGGGTTTGAAGAGGGAGGACCACTCACTGGAGCAAATATTGCCATTCCCTGGATCATCTTTTTTAGAGATGTAGAGATATTCAAAAAAGAGTTTCCAGAGTTGCGGTTGCGATCGATTCGTTTACACACCCCATTCAAATATTTATTGAGCGGTGGGTTATCGTTTAGACAATTGTTGCCATCGTGGTGTTATCCAATTGTTGATTTGATCGAGTGGATTTTGTCACCGTTCAATCGATATTTAGCCATGTTTATGACAATCGAATTAGAAAAACGACACTAATACGGTAATGCAATAGACTTACTGGCTAACCCTACCCCTACAAACATTTGCAGCGATCGCGATTTAATTTAGTACGACAACTATCTCGACAGTTGCTATCCGTCTTTTGTGCTTGACGATTGAAATCGCAACTATAGAGCTTAAGCCCCTTCATCCATCGTTTTGATACGGTAGAGAGCTTCGGCTTTCCCTGCAAAGATCTCCTCAATAGGTTGATTGGGTCCATATATTTTGAGACGACGACCCCTCAATGGATTCGTCTGAAAGAGCACACAACGTTGTCCCTGTTCAGAGATATCCTCTAGTGTTACCCGTTGATTATAGTTCTCGTATATTTTGCTGTCCTCATTGTGAAACAACGCTTGCGGATAGAGTTGTGTGAGCACGTCACTAAACTGCTTGCCTGTCCAAAATTGCGCGAAGTGCAGTGCAGCAGGCACAGTTGAAGCACGTCTGGATTGGGTTAAAACACAGGAACTATATTCCGGGCTACTCAAAAGGGTTTGAATTTGGGCGGTATCTGCGCGAAACATGGCACTGCGCTCAACGATTAACCGAGATGCCGTGTAGGTCTGATAGATTCCCAGTGCGATCGCCAACCCCAATGCGATCGCCAACACAAACTCCGTTAAACTGGCGCGATCTAACAGATTACGTCCCAGAGCCAAAATCACAGGTAAATACAACTGAATAATCAGGAACATAATGAAGCCTGCAAGCCCAATAGAGGGCATCAAATAGCGGCTCTGGTAATATTCCTTAGCGGTGAGCAATAACTGCGCGATGATGGCGATCGTCGTCAGGCTAGAAATCCAAAGTAACCGTTTTGTAGCGACATCATTGAGATTAATTCTGAACTCACCTTTGCCATATTTTGAAAGTAGAAATAATCCAATACAGCCAATCAACAAGATTCCGGTCAAGTAGAGCAACAAACCATCTCTTTGGGAGAGGCGGTAGAGATTTTTTAGAATCGTTTCGACATTGATTAATTGCACCTCTCCACGACCATAGGGTTCATCGCGAATTGCCAACGCAACAAACCAATTTCCTACGTTACTGTACTTGTCAAAAATAGGTAGGGTTCCTACAAAGAAGGTAATTACTGTTGAAATGCCTGTTAATAGTTTTTGTCGAATTCCTGGAACGACGACAAAAAACAACAGCATGGGTAGAAAGGTGAATTTGCTCACCAAACCAAACCCAAAGACAATGCCTAAGCTAATCGAAAACCAGGGCGATCGCTCAACCGTTGGCTTAAATAAATAAACGACTAAAAGAGTAGCTAATAACTGACTGGCACAAAACAATAACCCTTCGGGAGCGACTCGGCTCGGCTCATGTTCAGCGATCGACAGTGACATGACAAAAGGGGTTGTTTGCAAAATCAAACTCAGAAAAATGTTCTGACTAATGTAATAGCAAACGAACCCAAGTAACCCCAAACAAATAGCTGTCAAGCCGATGATGGCGTAATTGGTTAGCTCCAGGTAAAGTTCTGGATTGCTCAACACGACTTCATTCACAGAAGCAATTCCAGAATTAAATAGGGACTGAAGCCAGTAACTAACAATAATTACAAAAGCTCCCAGGGTCTGTGCTGTCGTGCCAGGATGTTGAAAAATACCAGGACTTCGACCGTTGACGATATTTAATGAATCCATTAAATAGGCATAGTCAGGGTCTTGATTGGGTGTCCAATAATAGGGACCTTTTTGATGGCTGATAACGATATAAGAGACCACATAAACGACAGGAAAGCCTATCAGAAACAGGCTATTCACGAGTCGCGTTTTGGTAATTGTTTTGAACATGCTTTTCTTTAAGGAAAGCTTCTTTACATTTAGCAATATCGAAATCGCTAGTGGGCATAATACCATGTGGTATCCCACTGCTCACGTCCCCGCATTCAAAGCACCGTTTTGTCGCCATTGCGGGGGCGTTGCACATGCCCTGCCCCAATGACCTCACGGACACGGTAGATGGGACGACCCTGTGATTCGTGGTAGGTTCGCATCGAGAGTTCAGCGAGCAACCCAAAGCTGAAGAGTTGAACCCCGGTGGTCAGCAGCAACACCGTCAAAATGAGCAGGGGGCGATCGCCAATCGGTTCACCAATTACCAGTTTGACAAAGGTCAGATACAACCCCAGACCGACTCCCGCTGCGATCGCCAGCAACCCAAACAAGCCAAACACATGCATGGGACGGGTTAAAAATTTCTTAATGAAGAAAATCGTCAGCAGATCCATCAACACGCGAAAGGTGCGTCCCAACCCATATTTGCTTTGACCAAAACGCCGACTGTGATGCAACACGGGCATTTCGGCGATGCGTGCCCCTTCGATAAAGGCTAATACTGGCAAAAAGCGATGCAGTTCGCCATACAAGTTCAAATCGGTGACAACCTCAGCCCGGTATGCCTTAAGAGAACAGCCATAGTCATGAATCACCACACCCGTCACACGGCTAATCAACCAGTTGGCGATTTTAGAGGGCAATAGCCGGGTCAACGCGGCATCCTGTCGTTGTTTGCGCCATCCACTCACCAGGTCATAGCCCTCCTCCAGCTTGGCTAAGAGTCGAGGAATATCGGCGGGATCATTCTGCAAATCACCATCCAGCGTGACAATCACTCGACCGATCGCGTGCTTAAAACCCGCTGCCATCGCTGCCGTTTGCCCATAGTTGCGGCGCAGCAAGACCGCCCGCAAATCTGCCCGCTTCAAAGCCTCCTGGCGGAGCCATTCCGCTGAACCGTCCCGCGACCCATCATCCACACAGACAATCTCATAGTTGAGATGGCTCTGTTTCAACGTTGTGGCGATCGCCTCTAGCAGTTGAGGCAAACTCTCAACCTCGTTGTAAATCGGCACCACGACGGATACCTCAGGTTCATCTACCGTTAGCAAATTAGCAGGATAGTCTTCAGGCAGTAGGGATTGGCTCATACGCGATCGCGGCACCTAATGGATCAGCAGTCTACTAAATGGAACATTTAGTCAATCTTTAGATTTTAGGGGTATCCGTTGCCGGATTTTTGTTTAAAGACGCAAAAGCTGCCCCAAGTGCCTCAGCCGAAGTACTGATTAACCGATAAAGCGCGACACCACTGAGCACGACCCCATCTGAAAACGGTTCCCCAATCAGGGCGATCGCCGTTGCCTCAAACACCCCCAGACCACCGGGCGCACCCGGAACGACCAATCCCAGCAACCAGGCAAAGCTAAAGGCACTGAGGAGCGCAGGCACCTGATCCACGGGAACAGGCTGTAATGCCTGAAGCACAAACAAAAATCCCGTCGCTCGAAGACTGACAAAGCCAAATTCCCCCATCAGAGGAATACCTGGATAGCGTTGCAACCGTGGAGAGGCGTTGGACGCGATCGCCGTACCTTTTGTCTTGAACTGCTGAGCCATTTGTAGCAAAGGATTCAGGACTTTGGGGTGAAACACAATCAGCAAACCCACCAGAATCACGGCATGAATGCCCCAATTTTGTAACCGACCTGCGATCGCCAGAGCCAGCGCAACCGCCGCCATCAACAGTGACTCCAGTACCACACTCAACACAGCGGCACTGGTAGAATAACCTGCCGACTCAGCCGCTTTGATCCGCCCCAGGAAGTGCCAGATATTTCCTGGCAGATACTTAGCGATGTTCGTGCGCAGATAGACCGCTACACCCCATAGCCCATTAGCAGGTTGCCCCAACTCGCGCAAAATCAGGCTCCAGACCCAACCCGACCAGATATGAGCCGATAGAGTCACGAGCAGCGCGATCGCCAACCACAGCCCCCCAACCGCATCAAGGCGAATTGACTGCACCTCAGCCCACTGGTTTCGCAACACCGCTCCGAGAAAAAACAGCGTCCCGCCAACGATCGCCCAACGCAGTATCGACTTTACTTTCATGCTGGCTCTCCGCTAGGTTGCACGTCTCTCTGCGCGGGCACAAAACTTGCTGTGACCCGCCCTGCACCCCGAAACTGCCGAAAATATGCCTGACTGACTGCATCACCCTCCTCAGAGAGGCGATCGATACCAATGCCATTGCGTCCCTGCTCTTTACCCGAACTGTGGATGTATTCTCCATTGCCCAGGTAGAGTGCCACATGGCTGCACCGTTCTGGCTTACCAAAAAAGAGCAAATCTCCCGGTTCCAGAGCGTCCAATGAGATGGGTTGGACAAATGCCTCTTGCTGATAAGAATCCCTCGGCAACCAGACCCCAACCGAGGCAAATGCCGTTTGCACTAACCCAGAACAATCGTAGTTGGGTCCAACCGTGCCACCCCAGAGGTAATAGTTGGGCTGCTTCATCGCGGCTTGGGCATAGGCAATTACTTGGGGGAGGCGATCGCGAATCTCAATCTCGGAAACAGCGATCGCGCGGTAGGGTGCCTCTGCGGTCATCAACATGTCCAGGTCTTCTACCGCTATCCATCCAGAATAGGCGTCTTCACACAAACAGACCTGAATTGCCCCGACATCTGCCACCGCTTCAGGGGTTGTGGGCAATGGCAGGATTCGCAACTGTCGCCCAAAGACAGCTTGAGTCGCTAACGTTTTGAGCGTGGGAGCATCGTACAGATTTAAATTTGCCTGACACTCATATTCAACGGTGTGATCCTCCATCCAGACATCATGTAACTCAGCAAGCGACACCATAAAGCATTTTAGTTGTGCGTCAATCGTTAATGGTCAATGGTTAAGGGGCGATCGTCAATGGTTAAGGGGCGATCGTCAATGGTCAGGGGCCAATAGTCAGTAGTCAAGGGTCAATCGCCAATGGTCAATCGGCATTAACATTAACTCGGCATTAGGAGAATTCCCGTTTGCACAGGAACGATTGACCATTCACCATTGACCATTCACCATTGACCATTCACCATTGACCATCAACCATCAACCCTTCACTGTTGACTTTTCATGATCAACCATTGACTATTAACCATTGACAATTGACTACGTATCAGTCAAAAGCGGGGCAGCCATGCCATTTTTCAACAAAGATGAACAACTTGAGACGTTGGGCGATCGCGTTCTGGAGGCAACGTGGGCAGCATTTCCCAGGTTGGCACAAAACCAGTTGGCATTGACCTGGCTGGTATATGACCCGCCCGTCATCGTGAACACAGGGGGTGCGCTGACTGCCGAGGAGTTTTGGCAACATCCCGTGCGGGGGTTTGCCTATCGGGGTGTAGAGTCGATCTATCCCGCCAGCGTCGTGAAGCTGTTTTATCTAGTTGCAGTTCATGAATGGCTCCAGCAGGGCATGATTCAACCCGGTGTAGAACTCGATCGCGCTACTCGCGACATGATTGTAGACTCCAGCAACGATGCTACGAGTTTAGTGGTGGATGTGTTGACAGGCACAACCAGTGGTCCTGAGTTGCCCGTTGCTCCGTTTGAAACCTGGAAACATCAGCGCAATCTAGTCAACCGCTACTATCAATCCCTGGGGTGGTCAGAGCTAGAGAGCATTAACGTCAACCAAAAAACCTGGTGCGATGGAGCCTATGGGCGCGAACGTGCCTTTTTAGGAGAGTTGATGGATAACCGCAACAGGCTAACCACCAACGCAACAGCCCGATTACTGCACAGCATGGTCGGAGGGGTTGCCGTCTCAGCAGAGCGATCGCAAGCCATGATGTCGCTCTTACAACGCAGTCTCGATCCTGCCGATCTAGCGGCTGATCCCGAAAATCAAGTCACAGGGTTTTTAGGAGCCGGATTGCCCTTAACGGCTCGCCTCTGGTCAAAAGCCGGATTGATGAGTCGAGTTCGTCATGATGCTGCTTACATCGAACTTCCCGACCAACGTCCTTACTTACTGGTCGTCTTTACCGAAGGCAAAGAACACAGCCAAAACGAAGCCATTTTGCCGTTTATTTCAGAGCAGATTGCAACAGCGATCGCTCAACTTTAAGCAGGTTTGAGTGAGTTGTTATTGGTCAATGGTCAATCGTCAATGGTCAATGGTTAGGGGTCAGGGGTCAGTAGCCAGTAATCAGGGGTATTATTCACCCACTTCCCACTCCCCATTCCCAGACGCGATAAATCGCGCCTCTCCCCATTACCCCATTCCCCTCTCTACCTCTAATTTCTACGTCTAAATCATTAGATCAACTTCATTTTCACGTCTTCCATTCGACCGATGAATCTCATCTATGAATTTGTTGAGCTAGTAAATGGAGTTGATCAAAAAGCCATTCAACATGCGTAAACTTAACATTGGACTAACCGAAGAACAACGTCAAGGCGTATCAGAGATGCTAAATCGCGATTTAGCAGATGCCTATCTACTTTTGATCAAGACTAAAAAATATCACTGGGATGTGATTGGTCCTCAGTTCCGCACGCTGCATGAGTTGTGGGAAGAGCAGTATCAGGCTCTAACTGAAAGCATTGATGCAATGGCTGAGCGGATTCGTACCCTGGGTTTCTATCCCCTTGGAACCGCAGAAGGATTTTTGAAAGTTGCGTCTATTAAAGAAGCGGCTCAAGAGATCCCGACTGCAACTGGAATGGTAGCTAGCCTGGTGGATGACCACGAGCAAATCATTCGCAACATGCGTGAACACATCGATCGCTGTTCTGAAGAGTTCCATGATGAAGGAACGGCTGACTTCTTAACAGGTCTGATGGAGGCGCATGAAGAGATGGCATGGATGCTGCGTTCCTTTATTGAAGGGCAATCCCTGGAAGCCGATGGCACAGCAACTCGCCGGGAACCCGCTAGTGTTAACTAGTCTGTCGTAGCTTTTTAAGCTCCGGGTAGTTAGTTATCTGAGCACACATTTCACTCTCCTAACGTCAACCTTAAGCAGTTCCCTGAGAACTGCTTTTTCATTGCTAAGTACTGTGATTCACAGATAGGGTTTGGAAATAAAACCAGGGGGGTGTGGGGGCTGTGCCCCACCAGGAGTGGAACCCCTGCACCCCCAATTCCCACCCTTATTTAACGTCAGTTCGGTTTAAGAGTCCGGCGAATGAATTCGTGGCTACTAGAGCGAAGTCCACCGACGCGGACTCCGGAAAAGGCATGATTTGACAAACCGACGCAGGTCGGTTTTGCTCCGATAGCGGCGGTTTTAACCGCCGAAATCCTTGTCCCGAATTCACCTTATTTACAACAAGTTGTACTCAAGAAACCTCAACAATCAGTTATTGAGGGATGCAGATTTTTCACTCCTCAACACCATTTCACGGTGACGAATGGTGGCGATCGCCACTTCCCACGGAAATGTAAAGGACTGAAACGACTCGGCTGAAATACGGTCTTTATCCAGGTCAACAACCACTTTGCAGAGAATATCAAACAGCCGATGGCGTGCGGCTTCCAACTGGTGCAAATCGGTCATGTACTGAACCTGGTCAATCACCTCTAAAATCTCCAGGTTGTACATATCGGCTCGATTTTTTTGGCGACCTGACAACCACAAATGAAACTGCCAAAAACCAGACACTAGAACGATTGCAACGGAGATAAATAAGCCAATCAGTTCAGCATATTCGACCAGAAACCCAGGTTGATCTTGGTCGTAATAGGCTTTAGCCCCTTGATGCAGCGGCAAACCTAAATTTTCTCCTGCATCAGGCAACCGGATCGTTGCAGCACGAGGATACAAGCTAACAATCTCATTGCGAAATTCAAACAGCGTTTGGGCGATCGCTTGGATGACCTCTGAGTTAACGTCTTCGTGGCTCACCAAAACGGCTCGAACCCCAACTACAGCAACATCATTTGGCGGAATCGGCACGCCCCCGTCGTAAGTGCCTTTGGGAATCAGCATCGGTTCCAGGTAAGGCAGGGATAACTGCAACGATGCCACCTGATCAATTGGAATGAGGGTTGCCCGACTCGACCGCAACACATCTCCAGTCGCGGGGTTGCCCAATGCAATCACCCGAAACAGGGCATCGACTTCACCCCGACCCAGGGCAGCATAAGCTTCACGAGGCGAAAGAATGACTGGTGTAAAGTCTGATTCCTGGAGTTGATAGTGTTGACTCAACGATTGAAATAACGCATAGGAACCGCTACCTCTGGGCATCAGAGCGACACGCTTTCCACGCAGATCATTTACCGTTTGAATACCTGAGTTGGCATTCGCCATCAGGTGAAACACCTCTGGAAACAGATAGGCAACCGCACGAGTAGAGGGTTGGGTCGGTGTATCACTTTGCACGATCGCGAGTTGTACCTGCTGCTGTTCAAGCCACTCCATGTTTTGAGAGGCTCCCTCGCTTTCAATTACGGTAATTTGAATACGAGGATGATGGCGCGTAACAACCGTTGCCAGAGCTTGAGCAAAGGCATGATATTCACCTTCTTTGCTGCCTGTTGCAATCGTCAGTTGATAGACATGCCGACTCTCCCGCCACCACAATCCCCCAAAGGCGATCGCCGCTATCACACTCAACAACACAACTGGCAGTGTTACTTTACTCTGCATGGTGTTCTTCACTCTGCCTACTCGCTTTATATCAACAGGGGGATTCACCAGACCAGAATTGTAGAGAATTTTAATTGGAGTGTGGGTAAGAGAGGAACGATTGGAAGAGTGGTAAACTTCGCATGAACCCTGCTCCAGGTCATATGGAACTTTTAATTGACACGATCGCCACTGAAATCGGCTCAATCTTCATCGTCTCTGATGGGGAGTCACTCTGTGCCCTGGATTATGTCGATTACGAAGACCGGATGCGAACGCTGCTCACAACCCGTTATGGCTCCTTTCATGTCAAGCCTACGACTGACCCAATGGGAGCCAGCAGTCAGTTACAGGCGTATTTTCAGGGTCACTACACTGCCCTCGACGCGATCGCTGTCAATCCGGGAGGAACAGCCTTTCAGCGGCAGGTGTGGTCAGCATTACGCACCATTCCAGCGGGAACCACGGTTTCCTATGGCGCGTTAGCCGCCCAATTAGGCAAACCCACGGCATATCGTGCAGTTGGCATGGCAAATTCCCTAAACCCAGTGTCGATCATCATTCCCTGCCATCGGGTGATTGGGGTGAATGCGGCTCTGACTGGCTACGCTGGCGGGTTAGAGCGAAAACGATGGCTCCTGCGCCATGAGGGAGTCGATGTTGCCCAGTTAGGCACCTACAGCGAGCGCGAGAAGGTCAAGGGGTAGGGGAGTTGGGAGAAAATTAATAAAAGGGAACAAGCTGTGTGGGCTATGCTCAACTATTTTTTAAGGAATATGTAGAACTACTCCTTAAGACAGATTTTCCGAATAAATCGAGTCAGCTTACCATGTGAGCTAATTGCGCGTACGTATACGGAAATGCTTCATGCAACGTAGCTCAACCGACCAAGCTATTAGCGATCGCGATTCAGACCCTGCAAAACAGGTCAGCTTATCGTTAAGTCACGCTGCCTGGCAGCGATTAACAGAGGCAGCTGAGCGGCAGGGCGTTTCTCAATCTGAGTTAGTTGAGCAGTTTGCACGTAGCCTACAGAGCGATCGCTCTGCGGGGCAATCCTGCCATGACGCGATCTCGAATGGGATGTCTGCCCCACCCGATGAGCCGATCGAAGACGAAGATCAAGACTCTGAAGCAGCAATTATGCTGTTAAACCGGAGCTTGCAGCGTCGCGTCGAAGAGCTACAAACACTGTTTGATGTCATTCCAATTTGCATTGCGATCGCCGAAGATCCCGATTGTCACTACGTTCGCGCCAATCCGCCCCTAATCAAGCTGTTGGGAGTTCCACCCCGACGCAACGCTTCTCAAACCCCATTAGAGATAGCAGATTTGCCCACGTTTAAGTTGTGTTGTGATGGGCGAGAACTGTTGCCAGAAGAACTACCTCTGCAACGCGCCATCAACACCGGAACAACGATCCACGACATCAACATCGACATCGTTCGATCGGATGGAGCCATTTTCAAGTTATTTGGCTACTCCGCTCCTCTGTTTGATGAGATGGGCAAACCCCGTGGAGCCGTCAGTGCCTTCGTTGATGTCACTGAGCGCAAACGTACCGAGGCGGCTCTGGTGCAAGCTAACGAACGGTTTGAACTCGCCTCTGCCGCGGTGCGTGGGGTGTTGTATGAATGGAACGCAGAGACGAATCACATTGAGCGATCGCAAGGCCTCGTTGACTTGATCGGCTACCATCCCGATGAGGCAGAACCCACCATCGACTGGTGGAATCAACACGTTCATCCCGACGATATCGAGAAACTGACTGCGATCGCTCACGATGCCTTAATGACAGGCAAAAGCCACTTCACTAACGAATATCGGGTGCGCCACCGAGACGGGCAATATCGCCATGTTTGGGACAGAGCCGTTATCGAGCGCGATCGCCACGGCAACGTCACTCGCATCATTGGGTGGAGTTTTGACATCACCCATCGCGTCAAAGCCGAAGTCGAACGTGCTCAACTGTTAGAGCGAGAGCAACAAGCCAGAGCCGAAGCAGAGCGGGCACAGCAGCAACTCATTTCGATTTTTGAAACTTCCCCCGTTGGTATCGGCTTTCTAGACGCTGAGCAACGGTTTATCGCCATTAACGAAGCTCTAGCTGAGATCAATGGCATGAGCCAGGAAGAACATCTAGGACAGACAATTTCAGACTTGTTTGGTCAAGCTGACCCTGCTCTCGTAGAACTGTTTCAGCGCATCTACAGCACAGGCACCCCCTTTACATCGCCGCATTTAGCGATCAACGTACCCAGACGCAGCGATCGCCGTCCGGGATACTACAAAGTCTATTACCTGCCCATTCTGCAAAATGATGACCAGGTGGAATCGGTGTTGATCTACGTGCTCGACGAGACAGAACGATTTCGTCTGCAAGAGGCACGCCGCTTTTTAGCTGAGTCTGGCAATGTGCTCGCCTCATCCCTCGACTATCAAGTCACGCTCACCAGCATTGCCGAACTGGCTGTGCCTGCTCTAGCAGACTGGTGCAGCGTCTACATTCAAGATGAAGACAGTCAGACGCGCCCGCTAATTGTGACGCACGTCAATCCTAAAAAAGTTGCCTGGGCACAGGAGTTGCAACAACGGTATCCCTACAACCCCGATGAACCCCTTGGAGTCCCTCAAGTGATTCGCACAGGCAAGTCTGAGATTTATTCGGATATCCCCGATGCGCTGTTAGTTGAAGCCGCACGAGACGAATATCATTTGCAGTTGCTCCGTGAGGTGGGCTTCAGTTCGGTGATGATCGTGCCCATCAAGGTGCATGAGCGGACGCTGGGAGCAATCACCTTTACCAGCGCAGAGTCGGGGCGACACTACGATCAGATCGATCTGGCGTTAGCAGAAGAATTGGGACGACGGGCTGCCCTTGCCGTCGAAAACGCGCAACTGTACAACCTGGCACAACGCGATCGCGCCAAAGCTGAAGAAGCCAACCGTATCAAGGACGAGTTTTTAGCGGTGCTCTCCCACGAGTTGCGATCGCCCCTCAACCCTATTCTCGGATGGACAAAACTGCTCAAGACCCGTAACTTTGATACGGCTACGCGCGATCGCGCCCTGGATACGATTGAGCGCAATGCCAAACTACAAACCCAACTGATTGAAGACTTGCTGGATGTGTCCCGCATTTTGCAGGGCAAGATGATCCTCAATGTGGCGGATGTCGATCTCAAAGCCACTATCAGAGCGGCTCTTGAAACCGTGCGGTTGGCGGCTGAGGCAAAGGGGATTCAAATTCACACCTCCTTTGCTGCCGATGTTGAACCTGTAATGGGCGACGCAGGGCGATTACAGCAGATCATCTGGAATTTGCTCTCAAACGCGATTAAGTTCACGCCATCGGGTGGGCGGGTTGACGTGAGACTGGAGAAAGTAGCCAATGAGGACTGGGGAGAGCCTGGGAAACCCCCTTACGTGTCACACTCCAGATTCCCCCTTCTTACCCACGCTCAAATCACCGTCAGCGATACAGGCAAAGGCATTCGACCAGAATTTTTGCCCCATGTTTTCGACTACTTTCGCCAGGAAGACAGCACCACGACCCGTCGCTTTGGGGGCTTAGGATTGGGACTGGCGATCGTTCGACATCTGACCGAGCTTCATGGAGGCACAATCGATGTCTACAGTGCTGGAGAGGGGCAGGGAGCCTCATTTAAGGTGCGGATTCCCATCTCTCAGGCGCAACCCACCAACCCTCCGTCTCATGAGCCAGAGCACCCCCTGCTTACTTACACCTCGCCACTGCATCAAACCCGCATCTTAGTGGTGGATGATGAAACCGATGCGCGGGATCTGGTCACGGTGATTTTGCAGGAGCATCAGGCAATTGTGCGATCGGCAGCCTCCGCCACTCAGGCATTAGCAACGTTACGCGAGTTTCAACCACACCTGATCATCAGCGATATTGGAATGCCCGAAGTGAATGGGTATACCCTCTTGCATCAGGTACGTCATCAACTCCCGGAATATGCCAAGGTTCCCGCGATCGCCCTGACTGCCTATGCCAGCGAAACCGACCAACAACAGGCATTACGAGCCGGATTTCAACTTCATTTAGCAAAACCTATTGACCCAAATCATCTGGTAGAAGCGATCGCCTCTTTGTTGAAGGAATAGGACATTTTTTTGTTCCCACCCTGAGGCAGCCATCTCTAAAGGTTTACAGACTCTCAAAGATCGTGTAAATGGATACAAAAGTTATGCCTCAGACAGCTACGAACGTCATAATAGATAACGTTTGATAGTCTTACGCTCTGGCTCAGGGAGAAGGGGGGTTGGGGGCTTTTGCCTCCAGCCAGGGGTGGAACCCCGCCCTCCATTCTAATCTTGATGAGTACTGCTTTATCTACCATCGCTATGCCTGTAGACCGTATTGGCAACACACCCCGACAGGCAACCACGATCGATGCGGGAGTTGGTTTTAGACGCTATCGCGATCAGATCGGGGGGGCCGATCGCAACGACTACTTCCGGCTTAACCTGAGCGATCGCCGCAGCTACAGTATTTCGCTCACACCATCGACCGCCGATGCACAACTTCAACTGCTAGATGCGGCAGGGCGAGTGATTCAGCGATCGCGACGGTCTGGCAGAAGTCGTAAAGTAATCAACACAGTTTTAGAGGTTGGAACCTATTTCATTCGGGTGTTTTCGGCTCGGCGGGGTCGCGTAGCCACTCGATATCTGTTAGGGGTTTCCGCGACTGCAATACCTGAAGAACCTGTAGTCGATCGCGTGGGGAATAGCTCAACTCAAGCGAGTGACCTCGGCATCCTGACGGGCGATCGTACGTTGACAGAGGCGATCGGAGGGGCTGATCCACGCGATTATTACCGCTTTAACCTGACCCAACTCAGCAAACTGACGCTCAACCTCGACAACCGCATCAATTCGGTGTCACTGCTCCAACGAGATGGGGCAGCGATCGCGGGTCAGTGGACTGCCACCGATACAGGGCAACAATGGAGTTGGGAACTCCTACCGGGAACCTACTACATTCAACTGGAAGCGGCTCCCGCACAACCCAACACCAACTACACCCTGGCAATCACCACTACCCCCGACCGCGCAGGCAGTACTCCCAATCAAGCCTTGGATCTGGGAACCCTGACCCAAACCCAAACGGTGAGCAATTGGCTCGGCTCTAGCAATACCAGCGATTATTACCGCTTCACGTTGAATCGAGACATCAATTTGTCACTTGCCCTCAACGGTTTAGGACAATCAGTTGGGAGCATTGCTCTGTTAGACAGCAACGACTCAACCCTACAATTTGCCACGGGGTCTGGTTCAACTGCCTCCATTACCCAGGACTTAACCGCAGGCACCTATTACGTGCAGGTGTTGGGCAACAGTGACTACACGCTGACTCTCAATCTGCCCGCAGCAGATTTGGTAGCAACTGCTTTTAGCACGCCCTATGCACTCAGTGTAGGTTCCTCATTTACCACACAGTTTCAACTGCAAAACGTGGGTACTGAATCCGTAGGAGCATTTCGGGTCAACTTCTATCTGTCAAGCGATACCCAAATCACCAGGGGCGATCGCCTTTTAGGTCACTACGATATTGCCGCTCTCAATGCCAACAGCCGCACCGGAACCCTCAATACTGTGTTAACGCTCCCCGATGCCAATGATCTGTTCTGGCAAACCGATGGCACCTACTATATCGGCATGGCGATCGACCCCTTGAGAGCAGTCCGAGAAACCGATGAAACCAACAACAGCAACCAGGGTATCACGTTCGATCAGGATGCGGTTAATATCAGTGGCTTACCCAACACCCGCCCGTTCAACATCGACATTGATTACAGCAGTGATACGATTGGCTGGTTTACCCCTCAGCGACGTGCTGCATTAGAAGCTGCTGCTAGTATTTGGGAAAAGATCATTCAAAATGACTTGTTTGGTGCAATTGACCTGACATTAAATGTCAGGGCAGATGAGTTGGGTGGAACTACCGCCGGAAGAGCCTGGGCTAGCTCTGAATTCAATCCCAATGCTTCGATCGAGTTTGACCTGTCTACTAACTGGTTTTTTGATGCCAGTCCCAACACTGCCGATGACATTCCCGCCAACACGCTCGATTTTATCTCCGTCGCTGTGCATGAAATTGGGCATACCCTCGGTTTTTCGGGAGTGGATAACGAGTTCAATAGTCGTGTCGTCAATGGAGCGTTTACAGGCATCAATGCCAGAGCTTACAACGGGGGCAACTCAATTCCGCTATCGGGTGATGGCTCTCACATTCGCCCCGGTTATGAGTTTGGCACCAGTGGCGCACCCCTGATGAATCCATTTGTTGCCTCTGGTACGCGCATATTACCAACCGTTCTTGATTTGGCGATTCTGGATGATATTCGTTTCACCGTGAACTACGGTGCAGCGTCTCAAAATCGGTCTAACAATTCTGCCTCCTCGCAACCCATCAGCTACGCTCAGTGTGGTTGTGCTGCCTGCATCACCAATCTCAATTCCGATCGCCAGTCGGTCTTTTCGGGCATCTAAACCTCGCAAGCCGCACCCTAACGGCGATGCGGGTTAAGCATCTGGCGGTTTCAATCGCCAAACTCCTGATCTCGAACTCAGGTTACCATCTCTAAAAATTTGAGCTACGCATCAATATCTCTGTAGGGGCATTTCGCGAAACGCCCCTACCACTAATCTGTAACCGTTATGGTTGAATTGGTATTACCCTACACCCCACAACCATTCTTCCCCTTACTCCCCCCTCTGACAGAAAGCGACCTTCCCATAGATTTGTCTCCAGGTAGAAGCCGATCGCCCCTTTATTCTGCGATATATGCAATATGTAGCAAGTGTCGAGACAGTTAATCCAAGGGGGTGTGGGGGCTACGCTCCCAGCCAGGGGTTCCTCCCCTGCACCCCGTCCTAACCAACCCCTCGGTTGCTATAGAAAAATTTGTTAATAAATCTGGATGTCGGGCTATGTTCGAGTTATTAGAAGCCACTGTCAAGCCTTTGATGCTCAACTCCAATGTGTTGGATGTGGCGTATGAGATGTATTTGCAAGCACCCCAATCCAATAATCCAATCATCGATCTGAGGGAGTTATCACGCCGCACGGGAGCCAGTTTGTTAGAGTGTCGTAATGCGATCGTAGATGCTAACAAAGTGGGTAGATTTCCCAATTGTGCGCTGGAATCTTAGGGATAAAAGTTCAGA
Source organism: Oscillatoria sp. FACHB-1407 (assembly GCF_014697545.1). GTDB lineage: Bacteria > Cyanobacteriota > Cyanobacteriia > Elainellales > Elainellaceae > FACHB-1407. The sequence continues at coordinate 85,518 of NZ_JACJSA010000022.1, forward strand.
GTTAGTGACGGGGCGATCGCAACGGCAATCGTACTGTAAAACAGGTGACGTTGTTTTGACTGGTGGCTTCGATCGCCCCATCTAGTTGTTCCACTAACTTTTTGGTCAGTGCCAACCCTAAACCCGTACCCCCATGCTTCCAGGGGTCATTATTGGGAATGCGGTAAAACTTATCGAATACGCGGGACAGTTCCTTGGGTGCAATTTCAACCCCCGTATTACACACTTGCAGCGACAAAATCTCTTGCTTAACGTCAGCCGAGATCATAATTGTTTCATGAGCTGGCGTATATTTGCAGGCATTCATCAACAATTCAGTAACAATTCGACTTAAGCTGAGCAAGTCAATTGTCAGTGCGGGGAGATCTGGATCAATCGTCAGTCGTAAGTGTTGTTGTTGCTCTTGAGCGCGTAGATAAAAAGCTTCAACGATATGATTTAACCACCCATGCAAGTTAATCGTAGTTGGTTGCAGCGCATGAGTCCCTGCTTCTAAATGCTGTAAGTCGAGGAGGTCATTCACAAGTTGCAATTCGCGATCGCACTCCTGTTTAAGAATCTCAAAATACTGAATAACTTTGCTGGAAGAAGTCGGAGATTGTAATAACTGTTCTACTAAAATTTGTCCCTGAAACGTTAAAGCATCTATCAATTGCAATGCCATTTTCATATTTGCTAAGGGACTGCGTAACTCATGAGAAATGGTGCTGAGGAAATCATTTTTGAGTTGATTGAGCCGCTCCAGTTCCTTGATCTGGTTTTGAGAGGCATCATAGAGTTGTGCCTGACGGAGGGCGATCGCACATTGATTCGCCACTTGCTCCACTAAATGAATTTCCTGTTCACTAAAACTGGAAAGCATTGGCTTAAGTATCCACAGTTCTCCTAAAATGCCGTGTCGTTCAACCTGATCATCAAAGATCGGGCAAGCCAAAATTGCCGAGTGATCGGAGGTGGAGGCGGGTTGCACTTGGCAAAAGGCAAACCAGTGCTGTTGGTGTAACTGTTCGTAGATCTTAGGGGTATCTGCGATGTAAAGCGTTTGTCCCTGCGTTGTCACTTGTCCCGGTTGAACATACTCATAGCGAACGGTAGAGGTGAGGCGATCGGGGCTATAGAGCACCGCATTACAACAATGACACTCCAACGCTTTTGCCAGTTCTGTAACAACTGTTTGCAAAATTTGATTTTGATCCAGAGTATCGCGTACTTCATCCGAAATGCGCTTTAGAGTCCGTTCCAGGGTTAAGGCTTGTTCCAGTTCGAGCGTGCGTACTTGAACCCGACGTTCTAAATCAACATTCAAATGTTGTAATCGTTGATTGAGATTGAGCAGTTGTTGTTGCTGTGATCGAATGGTCAGTTGATGTTGAATTCGGACTAAAACCTCCTCAATTTGAAAGGGTTTTGTAATGTAATCTGCACCCCCCATTGAGAAGGCTCTTGCCTTATCCAACACATCGTTGAGAGCACTTAAAAAAATTACAGGGATATGTTGTGTTAATCGATTTGCCTTGAGTCGAGAGCAGATTTCATAGCCATCCATGATGGGCATACGAATATCAAGCAGGATCAAATCGGGCACATCCGCCTGCACCGTGTTTAGAGCAGCCTGTCCGTTGAGTGCCTGCCGGACAACGAACCCTTCTTGAGTGAGCAGTTTGGAGAGGGTTCGTAGATTGTCAGGTTGGTCATCCACAATCAGAATACTAATCGCACCGACAGAGTTAAAAACGGGAGATAACGCATTCATGGATTTTAAAGAGCTTATTTTATATCAAGATAAATCCTCGATGCATCGATGATGGGCTGAAACTCAAAGCTATGCGTTAATCTCTCTAATTTACGAGCCAGCACAGCGTATTCCGAAGGGATTTGTTGCAGCAATTGATTGACGGCTTCGTCTTGACATAACAGGGAGGCTCTATGCAATGCACTGATCCACTCTAAAGGCATCACAGCTAACTCTTCTGCCGATAGAGACGGGTCAATGAGCCACAAGTTATCATCTGCTGCGTCTTTTCCTTTTTTGGGAATAGATGTAGTCTACCCCCAAATGTTCCGTCATCTTGCGGAATAGGATTTTCTCCGAAAAAGGTTTACTAATGTAATCATTGCACCCGGCAGCAAGAGCACAGGCGTGATCATCCGGCAGTGCCTGAGCGGTAAGAGCAATGATGATGGTAGGGCGTGGGGAGTCGGAGGGGAGTGGGTTGCCCTCCTGTCCCTCGGCTTCCTCAACCTGTTCTCCTGTTTCCCGTTTCTCTAAGGCTCGAATTTGCCGAGTCACTTCATACCCATCCATTCCCGGTAGGCGAATATCCATCCAGACCAGGTGGGGTTGCCATTGCTGCCAGAGAGATAGAGCCTCCTCTCCTGTCGTCGCTTCCTCGACAGTAAACCCAATCTGTTTCAATAGCTTTACGAGTAGCAGTCGATTCTCTGCCTGGTCATCTACCACCAAAATTCGATAGTCCGGTTGACCGGGAGCTAACCCAATCACGAGACGATCTGTCACTGGAGATGGGATAGTTTCTCCAGTGACAATCTCCACTGGAATCGTGAACCCAAACGTACTTCCTTGTCCCAGACGACTCTGAGCCGTAATCTCGCCTCCCATGAGTTGTACTAAACGACGGCTAATCGTCAACCCTAACCCGGTTCCTTCCTGGACTCGTTGTCCCGCCGCCGTTTGAGTAAAGGCATCAAAAATCAGATCCAAATCCTGGGGAGCAATGCCAACTCCGGTGTCTTCTATTTCAACGTGGAGCAAATAGGAAGTAGGGAGTGCAGAGTAGGTCGAGTCTGGTAGCTCCTGCCCGGTTTCCGGTTCTCGATGCCCTAAACTGAGGCGCAACGTAACCCCACCCTGGTCAGTAAATTTAATCGCATTGCTCAAGAGATTCAGCAGGACTTGCTCTAACTTTTGAGCATCTACCACGATGAATTGCGGCACTTCGGGAAGGATATCGAGATGGAGAAGTAAGTTTTTGCGATTGGCTCGCTCACTCAAGGTTGTCTGGATGGCGTGGAGTTGCTCGAACAGGTCAATCGCTTGCTTTTCAAGGGAGAGTTTTCCAGATTCGATTTTAGATAGATCCAAAATTTCATTAATTAACTTCAGCAACGAGTTACCGCTGTTGTGAATTAGATCGATGTATTCGCGATCGCTTGCCGAGATATCAGGGTTACGCTGCATTAACTGAGCAAATCCCAGAATGGCGTTGAGCGGTGTCCGCAGTTCATGGCTCATGTTGGCAAGAAACATACTCTTCGCCTGATTGGCGGCTTCTGCGGCTTCTTTTGCCTGTTGCAGGGCTTGCTCTGTCTGCTTGCGATCGCTAATATCGGTAACTCGTACTAAGTTGAGCTGTTGATCAGCAATTTGCACTGGTTTTGCCGCCAAGTTGCCCCAGAAAAAATTCCCTTGACGGGTGATGTATTCAACTTCTCGGCTCCAAAATCCTTTTTGTTGCATCTCCACCACGATCTGAGCGATCTCCTCTGACGTGAATGGTCGCCGCTGTAACGTACGACCTTCGATGCCAATTAATTCTGTCTTGTTGTTGACTTCAAAGAGTTCTACAGCCCGTTGGTTGCAATCTGTAATCAGCAAGGTATTGGGATCAACCAGGAAGAGAGCATCAGTTGCTTCGTTATAAATTGTTTCACGCAGGTCTTTCTGGCGTTGTAGTTCTAACTCAGCTTGTTTGCGATCGCTAATATCAGTGATCTGGGCAATCAGATAGAGGGGGCGATCGTCCATATCCCGCATTAAAGCAATATTCAACAATCCCCAGATGGAGTGTCCGTCCTTGTGTAAAAATCGTTTTTCGACCTGATAGCCCGGAATTTCACCCGCCATCATTTGATTGGCTAGAGCGGAGTCAATCTGTTGGTCGAGTGGATGAGTGATTGCCTCCAATCCCAGCATTAACAATGTTTCTTCTGAATATCCCAGCATTTGACAGAGCGTAGAGTTAACCTCTTGAAATCCACCTACCAGTGAGATCAATGCCATTCCGGTTGTGATCGTGTCAAAGGCTCCCTTAAATTTTTGCTCGCTCTGGCGAAGGGCAAGTTCTATCTGCTTCAAGGAGGTGATATCTCGGAGACTGACCACAATCCCTGAAATAGCACCCTGTTCGTTTGTGTAGGGAGCATAGGTGATGCTAAAAAATTGCCTTCCCAACGCAGGTAGCTCAAACCATTCGTTGCGCTCGACTGTATGCCCTGCAAGACATTGGCTGTAACAGGGACGAATAACCTGCTCAAACACATCTCGCCCTACAATATCACTAACGAGCAGCCCAATGATTTCAGAAGCATTTCTGTTGTACCAGCTTAGGTAAGTCTGATTAACAACCCGATAACGGTATTGAGTATCAATCAGGGCAATGCCATCGGTTGTGCTTGCAATAATGCGTTCGTATTGTCGCAGGGCAATTTCTGCTAATTTGCGATCGGTGATATCTCTTGCTGCTGCGTAAATCAGTTCGCCAACCGGGAACGATCGCCACTCAATCCAGCGGTAGGAACCGTCCTTGCAGCGATAACGGTTGATAAAGTTAAGGCTAGCTTCTTGCTCCGTCAGGAATGCAAGTTCCGTAAGGGTGCTGTCTAGATCATCGGGATGCACATAATCTAGAAATCGGTTGCCCTCTAGTTCTGCCAGGTCATAGCCAAGGGTCTTTTCCCATTGTTGATTGACGCGACGGAAGTAGCCGTTGGTATCGGCAATGCAAAGTAAATCGAGTGCAACAGAGAAGAATCGATCGAGCTCTTCAGTTTTAGCTTGCAACGCCAGTTCTGCCTGTTTGCGATCGGTAATGTCTACTGAAATTGCAGTGACGACCCAACATTGCTGAGTCTCATTCCAGCGAGAATTATTGGACTGTGAAATCCACCGCAGATCACCATTTTTATGCCGCAGTCGATATTCGTAAGTATCTGTTCGTTCTGCAAAGACGTTGTTGAATACTTGAGACACAATTGCCTGCCAATCTTCCGGCTGAATCTGATTGACCCAGAGGTTATTATCTACAGTCAATTCTTCAGCGGTAAACCCCGAAATCACTTCAGATCCAGCCGACACCTGATCAATCTGCCATCTCCCATCGGGAAAAACTCGCATACTGGCAATCGCAGCGATTGTGCTATTCAATATGTCTTTGACTTTGGCTTCAGAAGCTTGGAGGGCATGTTCAAGCTGTCTGCGATCGCTGATGTCCAACAAAATGCCATACCAGGTGACGATGTTGTTGTCCTGTTGCAGTGGGCGAGCACTTGCCTCCACCCACTTAACGGCACCGGAAGGCGTGATGACGCGAAACGTCAGGGTAAATGGCTCCAGTGTTTTCGTGCTGTAAGCCATGGCTGCATCGTGAACCGAGCGATCGTCTGGATGAATTTGTTTGAGAGCCGTGTTGGCATCTGCAATCATCTGCTCTGGCTCTACCTCCAAAATGTCGCGACTGACAGGACTCACGTATCCAAACCTGTAGGAACCATCCGGGTATTGGAGATAGGTATAAATCATGCCCGGTACAGCGGCTGCCAACTGCTGAAGTCGAGCTTCACTTTGACGGGTTGCCTTTGCGTCCACGGCTGTTTGAAACAACTGCCGCAGTTGCTCCGCCATCTGGTTAAACGATTGCGCCAAATCTTGCACTTCCGTGACCGGGCTATCGGTCGGCACGTTTTGAGTCAAATCACCTTCGGCTAACTTCTGGCTGGCTTGATTGAGTCGCGCAACACGGGTACTAATGCGATTGGCAATGGTCAACCCAGAGGCGATCGCCAACCCTAACGTGAGCAAACACAGCACAAGGGTACTGCGTGTATTAGCTTGAATCTCCGCCATAAAATCGGACTCTGGAATCACCGTGACCACCAGCCAATCCAGTCCATACTCATCCTGGTAAGGAATGATCTGCACAAAATCACGTTGACCAGCAATCGTCAACCGGAGTTGTTGCGTGCTGCTGATATGGCGAAAATCTCCAAAATGCCGCAGTAGCTGTTGCGCGATCTCCCGCGTCTGGTCATCCTGACTATCCACCACAGATAGGCGATTGGGCTGTCCGTTGACCTGACGCATCCCCGATGCCTCCTTTAAAGCTGACGTAGCAATTAAATTGCCCGATCGCTCAATGATAAACACCTGCCCGTTAGGAGAAAACTCAAGTTGATTGAGAAATAGACCAATCTCCGGCAAGAAATAGCCAGTTGTAAAGAAACCTTGCACATTGCTACTGACATCCCGGACTGGAGCCACAGCGAATGTTTGCAAAACCGGAACAATTCGTGCCAGAAACACCCTCGTCCAGCCTTGCTGATCCATCCTTTCGGCATCGCGATACCAAGGAGACGTACGAAAGTCATCGCTAAACTGATATAACAAATCCCTCGGTCTACCCTGGGAATCTGCCCAGAAATATCGACGCTGACCACGTTTAATTTCGTAAAAAAGAACTGTCTCCAGGGGAATCGTTTGCCCAGAGGCTTGTTCTACAAACTTTTGTAAGGTTTCTATATTAATTCGTCCATAGCCGATGGCACTGCCGTCCTCACGCCAAAAGCCATTGCCAGGAAGAGAGGGGTTTGCAAGGATCTGTTGCCAGAGTTGCTGCCTTACTTGTTCTAAGTTATCCAACTTCAGCGTTCCTTGCTCCACTGCCAAGCGATTGACTGTGACAATCTCCTGAGGCGCGTGTAAGTAACTATCGAGGCGATCGCCCACTCGTTCTGAGGTCTGCCGCAACAATTGATTCGCCAGGTTTTCGACGGCTTGCTCTCCACTGCGGTAAGACAGATAACCCACCAGGGCTACTGCACCTACGGTTTGCACTACAAAGGGAATGACTAATACCCATCGCAGAGGAAGGTTGACCTTAACACGGCGCAAAAACGGTGAAGCGATCGGCATAGAGCAGGGAATGGGAAATACAGTCTGACGTTGCACAACTGGGTCTGCCAAACCAGTTTAGCTTTCCTCCAGCTTACTCGGTCTACGGCGGTTTTCAGACGAGTGCTACACAGCGAACGTCTGCGAATTCAAGCGATGCAAACAGATGCAACCAATCGCTGTGGCATATACAAATGAAAATTGCTGTAAGAACTGCTTTCACAGATAGGGTTTGGCAATAAGGGGGATGTGGGAGCTGTGCCCCCAGCCAGGGGTTCCACCCCTGCACCCCAAATTGCCCCCTTATTTACGACGAGTTGTAGAAGTGAACAAATTGGTAAAAAAGACCTCATCTTAGTTGTAGACGATAACCTCGATAATATTTCTACTCTTTCTTTACTGCTACAAAAAGAAAATTACACCGTCCGACAAGCAACGAGTGGTGCGATCGCTCTACGCACAATTAAAGCTCAGTTACCCGATCTGATTCTGCTAGACATTCGCATGGCAGAGATGAATGGGTTTGAGGTGTGTAGTGCACTGAAGCGATCGCCCCAAACCCGTGACATTCCAATTCTGTTTATCAGTGCCTCTAATAAAATCGAGGATAAGGTCAAAGGGTTCGAGGCGGGTGGCGTCGATTACATCACCAAACCCTTCAGAATTCAGGAATTTTTGATCCGGGTACAACATCAACTCAAAATTCGCACCCTACAAAGACAACTAGAAACCAAAAACGCCCAACTCCAGCAAGACGTCTACGCTCGTCAACGGGCTGAAGAGAAGTATCGCAGCATCATTGAAAACGCTTCGGTAGACAACCAGTCTCGCTGGCGTAATCGGCACGCAAAAATTTAGCTATGACCTGTGGGGCGATACCGTCAACACCGCCAGTCGAATCCAAACCAGTAGTGAACCTGGCAAAATTCAAGTTTCCGCATCGACGGATGAATTGCTCAAAACCCAGTTTCGCTTTGAGCCGCGAGGCTTAATTGACCTCAAAGGCAAGGGGACACTACAAACCTACTGGCTCCACGACAAACTTGAACACGTTTAAGAATGACGATTCGCGTAGTAGTATTGCCGATTTTGTTCGATCAGGTTGGGTTCCGTCCAATGCGGGTCGCGATCGTGCCACAGGTGTAGATAGACCAATTCTGGACAACGACATAGATGGCAATCCCGCTCCAAATATCGCTCGATCACATCCTGATCTTCGCCACCCCACCCGACGAACGCCTCATCCCACCCGCCAATTTGCAGCAAGCGATCGCGTTGAAAAAAGGGAACCACTCCAAACCGCTCTCCCCGGATCAGGTGCTTCCACAGCGCAGTGGGCATATCTTCTGGGGCGATCGCAGCCTGCACCAACTCCGCATCTAACTCCTGCACGTTAATCATCTCCGAGGTTGACATCACCCGATATCCGGTCACTAACAGCGAGGGAGAATTCGCTGCAATTCGCAGATGACAGGTCAGACTATCCCCCACCGGAATCAAGTCCACATCAAAGGGAGCAATCCATTTGCCCTGCGCCATACTCAATCCCACGTTGAGAGCTTTCGTCTTGTGAAACACCCCTGATCCCTCACAGAAGTGATAATTGACTGAGATATTGCGAATTGCCGTTTGAATCCAGAGTGATGGTGTTTCATCCACTTCGACCAACACCAATTCGCAAAACTGAGCTAGTTCGGGGTGCGCTCTCCACCAGTTCAGTTGAGTTTCAAGATGGGATTTGCGCCGACGGTAGGTCACGAGTAACGAGAGTTTAATGGTCATGCTCAGGAGAGGGTGTGAGGAGTGGAGGACGGGGTGGATGAGTTAGGAAGATTAGAGTCAGAGTGTACACATGATATGAGTTCACAACAGAGTCATCGGCAACCGCACGGTGATTGGTTTGAAATAGCGTAGCTCAGGTCGTAGGGTCACAGGTAAGTCGCCCAATAATTCTTGATGAGCGAGCGATCGCACACAGGCAACGATATTGCAATTTCGGGTGTGGCTCGGTTCCAACCCACCCCAATGTTGATTGCGAGTCGTATCATCGTGGGACAAATGCAGCACGGTTCCGCACCCTTGAATTGTCATTCCCAAAATACTCGCCCGAATCAGCAAATCCTGATCCTCCCATCCCCACCCCTGGAACTGTTCCTTATAGCCTCCGAGTTGCAACACCGTATCTCGTCGAGCACAAATCAACCCGCATCCGGGGCGATCGCCAACCTGAGAAAATCCCTGTGTTTCAAGCTGAATGGGCACGATCTCAACAATCACTTCTGTTGCGGTGGTTTGCATTCGATAGGTGTAGCGATCGCGCCTCAACGATACAGCGGTTGGATTCGATTCAATCACGTGCTGAACACAAGCGATCGTGTTGGAATGAGTCGTCACAGTTGTGATCAACTGCTCAATCGTGACTGCGTTCCACACAATATCAGCATCCGAAATTAACAAAATTTCTTCTTGTTCTGTTGTGTACTGAATCCCCTGATTAATCAACCACGATTTGTTAAATCCTGCGATCGGCAAGTGCAACACATCAACTCGTGGCAGGTGACGCAACGAATGGAGTGCCGCGACACAGCGGGGTTCGGTGGAACCACCATCACACACGACGACCCGATCAACCCCCTCAATCGACAGCAGCGACGCAACACACTGACTAATCTCAAGCCGATCTTTGATAGGGATGATGACTGCCAATGCCATACCAATCTGTCGTACACATCTGTCATATCAACCTGTCGCGATCGCCCTTCAGCAACTTGTTGCCGTATAAATTAAGCAACACTGATTTGATGGCGTGCCTCATCTCAATGTGCCGTTACGATTTTGCAGGGGGATGAGAGGCGAGCACTTTCTTGAGGTATTGTCCTGTGTAGGATCGAGGCACCTCTGCTACGGCTTCGGGAGTACCCTGAGCGATGATCTCACCGCCGCGATCGCCCCCTTCGGGTCCCAGGTCAATCACCCAGTCAGAGCAGCGGATCACATCCAGGTTATGTTCAATCACCAGGATGGAGTTGCCCATATCTGCCAGACGTTGCAACACATCCAGCAATTTGTGGACATCATAGAAGGATAAGCCTGTCGTAGGTTCATCGATCAGATAGAGGGTTTTCCCGGTGGCGCGTCGAGACAGTTCGGTAGCCAGTTTCAACCGTTGCGCCTCTCCCCCTGACAGAGTGGGAGCGGTTTGCCCCAAACGAATGTAGCCCAAGCCCACATCCACCATCGTTTGCAAGCGGGCATGAGCTTTGGGGATATTCTCAAAGAAGACCATTGCCTCTTCGGCGGTCATGTTCAACACGTCCGAGATGGACTTGCCCTTATACTTGACCTGCAACGTTTCCCGGTTATACCGTGCGCCTTTGCAGACTTCGCATTGCACATAAACATCGGGCAAAAAGTTCATCTCAATCACGTTCACGCCCTGTCCACCGCAGGCTTCGCAGCGTCCGCCTTTGACGTTAAAGGAGAACTGTCCCGGTTTGTAGCCGCGTGCCTTTGCCTCGATCGTTTCCGCAAACAGATCGCGAATCACGTCGAAGACTCCGGTATAGGTTGCCGGGTTGGATCGGGGAGTGCGTCCAATTGGCGACTGGTCAATCACGATCGCCTTATCCAGCGCATTTAGTCCTCCCAGTTCATTCATTTCTCTGGGATGGGGGATCTTGTGTCCAAAGTGGTGTTGCAACGCAGGATAGAGGAGTTCGTTGATCAGCGTCGATTTACCTGAACCCGATACTCCGGTGACGCAGACCAGCTTACCCAGTGGAATATCGACATTAATGCTTTGCAGGTTGTTGCGGTGAGCATTGCGAATCTTGAGACTGCAACCATTGCCTTTGCGACGTTCCGCTGGCGTTTGAATCACCCGCCGATTCGAGAGATAGGCTCCGGTCAGGGATTCCTCCGCATCCAGAATGTCCTGGAGCGCGCCTTTGGCAACAACTCGTCCTCCGTGGACTCCGGCTCCGGGTCCGATATCCACCAGATAGTCTGCGGCTCGAATCGTATCTTCGTCGTGCTCTACCACAATCAGCGTGTTGCCCAGATCGCGCAGACGGATCAGCGTTCGTAACAGGCGATCGTTATCCCGTTGGTGTAACCCGATGCTGGGTTCATCCAGGACGTATAGAACTCCCGTCAGACCGGAACCGATCTGGGTTGCCAGTCGAATTCGCTGAGCTTCACCACCCGAAAGCGTCATGGCAGTGCGATCGAGGGTGAGGTAATCCAATCCCACATCCAGCAAGAACTGGAGACGGGCTTTGATTTCTTTAAGTACCAGATCGCCGATTTGTGCCTGTCGGGGAGTTAGTTCCAGCGTGTTGACTCGATGCAGACAGTCGCGAATGGAGGCACTGGTCAACTCTTTAATCCGATATTGCCCCACCCGTACCCGCAGCGCAGCAGGCTTGAGGCGATTGCCCCCACATTCTTCGCAGGGTTGGTCAATCAGGTATTGCTCCAGCTTTTGCTTGTAGAGTTCGGAGGTCGCTTCGCGATACTGGCGATCGAGCATGGGTAGCACGCCTTCGTACCGTCGATGGTAGCCCTTGTTATCGCGGTAGCGGGAATCCGACTCGATAAAGATTTTCTCCTCGGAGCCATGCAAGATGACGTGTTGCTGGTCGGGGGTGAGCTTGCTCCAGGGAGTTTGGATCTCGAAGCCAAAGGCTTGCCCAACGCTGTAGAGCAGTGAGAAATAGTAGGTGTTGTCTTTTTCAGACCAGGGAGCGATCGCCGCGTAGACGGGTAGATCCGGATCAGGCACCACCAACTCGGCTGAGAAAGTTCGTAGCGTGCCCAACCCATGACAATGTGGACAGGCTCCATAGGGCGAGTTAAAGGAGAACAGGCGAGGAGACAGTTCCTCCATGACGGCCCCATGTTCGGGACAGGCAAAATTCTCTGAAAAGATCAACTCCAGCGAAGATTGGTTGGTCTTCTCATCCGTTTGCCCATAGCGTCCGGCGGGTTCTGCTGCCATGGAGGGCAACACCGCCAACTGCATGTCATCCGGTTTCACCGGGAAAGCGACGACATTGCTGGGTTCTGGCAACGTGGCATCGATGATGGCGATCCCTTCCGATCGCTTCAAACAGGTGGAGAGGGAGTCTACCAACCGTTCCTGGATACCCTCTTTTTTGACGAGGCGATCGACCACAATTTCGATGTTGTGGAACTGGTTTTTGTCCAACTCAATCGAATCGCTCAGTTCTCGCACTTCGCCATCCACCCGCACCCGCACAAACCCCTCCGCCGCAAGACTGGAGAGCAGTTTCTTGTGCGTTCCTTTTTTGCCCCGCACGACGGGAGCCAGGATTTGAAAACGGGTGCGATCGGGCAGATCAGAGATGCGATCGACCATCTCATCAATAGTTTGCGGCACAATGGAGCGATCGCAATGGGGGCAATGGGGTTCTCCGGCGCGTCCGTAGAGCAAGCGCAGATAGTCGTAAATCTCGGTTACGGTTCCTACGGTGGAACGGGGGTTGTGGGAGGTGGATTTCTGATCGATGGAAATGGCAGGACTCAAGCCCTCGATCGCATCTACATCGGGCTTATCGACCTGACCCAAAAATTGCCGCGCATAGGCACTCAGCGACTCGACATAACGACGCTGTCCCTCAGCAAAGATGGTGTCAAACGCCAGCGACGATTTGCCCGATCCGGACACCCCCGTAAACACCACCAGTTGGTCACGGGGCAACTCCAGATCTACATTCTTCAAATTGTGCTGCCGTGCCCCCCGAATCCGAATCAGGTTCTGAGGCGGTTTGGAGCTTGGCAAGGCGTTGTTCTGCCCTGAAGCGGCACGATGAGCCTGGGGCGCATCGCCATTCCCATTCTGGGGTTCAACGTCTCTATCAACATCAAGCTCAGTTACCGCTGAGAGTTTAGAACTCTTTCCGGAGTTGGCACGCTTGGGCATAAGGGGCAGTTTCAGCAGGAAACGGTTCTTAACAATTCTATCGCTATCCACTCCCTAGAAGTGTCAAAGCGGCAGAGAATGATGAATTGAACAAAACCCTATAGTAGCGCGATCGCCCCTATTTAGTACATGCGTTCCCAAAAGCGATCGCCCCCACTCCCTACTCCCTACTCCCTACTCCCTACTCCCCTTCGAACCACGGCCTTCCGCCCTTCCTCTGCTCCCAACATCACAACGGGACATACCGTTAACAGCAGCCATTGCCAGGAAGCGAGGGGAACCGTGCCAAAGATGCGGCTCAACGGTGGAATGTAGATGAACGCCCAGAGAGCGACCAACTCAACGGCAATGCCAACCCACAGCAAGCGATTTTGAAACCAGGGTAATTGAAATGCCGATGCCCATTCGGAGCGACAGGCGAATAGATTGCCTACCTGACAGGCGACGATCGCCGCCAGGGTCATGGTGGTGGCTTGCTGATAGATGGTCATCACCGTCGCATCGGCGGTATGCGCCAGAATGTCAGGTGTCACCTGTTGAATATCGGCGAGGGAATAGCCATAACTCCACCAGACGATGAAAAAGCCCGCCATCGACAGAATGGTTTCGATCGCACCCAAAAATCCGTAGGCGCGTAACAGCAGTGGCGCATTCAGCAAAAACTCTTTTTTGGCGCGAGGTGGACGGTTCATAATGCCCGTTTCGGGAGGTTCTGCCCCCAATGCCAGCGCAGGCACCATATCCGTTCCCAGGTCAACCGCGAGAATTTGCAGAATTGTCAGCGCAGGCGGAATCCGTAACGCCACCATTGCTAAAAAGGGCACAATTTCTGGAATGTTGGACGCCAGAATATAGGTCATGAACTTGCGGATGTTCTGGTAGATGGCGCGTCCCTGCTCCACCGCACCGACGATCGCCGCGAAATTATCATCCGTCAACACGATATCCGCCGCTTCCCGTGCCACATCGGTTCCATTCATCCCCATCGCCACTCCAATGTTGGAGGCTCTCAGTGCAGGGGCATCGTTCACCCCATCGCCTGTGACCGCGACCACATCTCCCATGTCTTTGTAAGCCTGCACCAACCGCAGCTTATGTTCCGGTGACATGCGGGCAAACACCAACCCAGAGCGGTATTTCAACACCTGCCGCAGTTGAGCATCGGAGAGGTGTCCCATGCCCTCTCCCGTCACGACTCGCACCTGATCTTCCACCAGCCCAATTTGACGAGCGATCGCCTCTGCGGTGAGTCCATAGTCGCCCGTCACCATCGTTACTTTGATGCCTGCTTGATGACACTCGGCGATCGCCCCTGGCACTTCATCACGAGGCGGGTCAAACATCGCGACCAATCCGATCAGGGTGAGATCTTGCTCTAGTTCTTGAGCACGCAAGTCTAGCAACTCGGTGTCCCCTTTGCGGGCAGCCACTCCCAAAACACGAAACCCCTGTCGGGCCAACCCATCATTGGCAGCCGCAACTTCATCCCAATCGTTCTGATTTAGCGGTTGTACTGCGCCATTTCTTAAAATCGATTGGCAATGGCGCAAGACTTCTAACGGTGCGCCTTTGGTAAACGCCAAGTAAGGATGGTCATTGCGCCACAACTCCGACGATTGCCAATTCAACACCACCGTCATCATGCGGCGACGCGAGTCAAAGGGTATTTCTCGCAGTCGGGGATACTGAGTTTTCAGCGTTTCCAGCTTGAGTCCGGCTTTCACCGCCGCAACCAGCAGAGCCGCTTCCGTTGGGTCGCCAATCTCCTGCCAACGACTGGGCGTGTTGAGATGTACCAGACGAGCATTCGAGCAGAGGGCGGCTCCAACCAGTAGCAGATGCACCTTCCAGGTGGGCGTGCGATCGGGAATGTGAACCGTTCCAATCGTCGGGTCGTATCCCGCTCCAGTGACTTCAATCGCAGCAGACGAAACCGAAGAGGATGGATCGGGTTGCCAGGGAATCCAGAGATGACGCACGGTCATTTCATTTTTGGTCAGTGTCCCTGTTTTGTCGGTACAGACCACGGTGGTTGCACTCAACGTCTCTATGGCTGAAAGGCGGCGAACCAGGGCATTGCGCCGTGCCATTCGTTGCACTCCCAACGCCAACGCCAGAGTCACCGTGGGTAGCAGACCTTCCGGCACGTTCGCGACAATAATGCCGATCGCAAAGATAAAACTCTCGGTGGCACTCATCCCCACCAGCAAAAAACTGAGCAGGAAGACCGTCACGCCCATAATCAGAGCGATCGCCGTAATGATGCGGACAATTCGCGCCACTTGCACTTCCAGTGTGCTGGTTTCACGCTTGATACTCGTGGTCAGGTGCGCGACCTGCCCAAATTCCGTTTGTGCTCCTGTGGCATATACCACCGCTACCGCCCGCCCTGCGGCAACGGTCGAGCCCGCCAGCACGAGATTGGCGATCTCTGCCGGATTGACTCGCTCTTGCAACGGTTGTTCCCCCGGACGAGTCAGAGCCTTGCCACCCCGCACCGGGACTGCCTCCCGCAACCTCACCGGATGGGCATTTCGAGCAACGGGCAGCGACTCACCCGTCAGCACCGAAACGTCGATATACAGCGCATCGGCAGATACCAGACGCGCATCGGCAGAAATGCGATCGCCCTCCTCCAGTTGCATCACATCGCCCCGCACCAACTCCCGCGCCGGAATCTGGGTTAGTTCCCCACCGCGATAGACCTTCACCTGCATCGGCAACACGTTTTTCAGGGCAGCTAACGCTTTTTCGGCTTGAAACTCCTGCCAAAAACTAAATATTGCATTGATCCAGATGACGGCCCAAATTGCCCAACCCAATTCGGGAGTGCGCGAGATAAAGGCGAGAATGCCTGCTACCCAGAGCAGCAACGCCATGAAGTGAGTCAGTTGATCGGTGAAGCGTAACCACAACAGACGATGGGCGGGTTCTGGCAACTCGTTGGCACCAAATTTCTCAAATCGCTGTGCAGCCTCAAATTCTGATAAACCCTCAGATGTAGTGCTTAAGGATTGATAAACCTCTTCGATCGGTAGTGCCCAGATTGGCTGATGTATTGACACCATACTTTTCTCATCCTGTGTGGATGCAGCGATATCCCATTCCTTATTGTTGTTGCACCTTGTGAGGAAGTCTTGAGGCTGATTTTAATGTTTCTGGTGTACCTGTCCGTTCGCTGAATCGTTTACTACAGGTTTTGCACAAGTAGTTCTGCTAAGAGCCTATCTGAAAACCCAAAAGTTGTAATAGGATTGGATTGGGCGTGTTTCAGCGTTTAGCGTATGACGAACTTCACAGAAGTTGACCCTGCCTTTCTCCTTCCCGATGAGGTCTGGGAACACCTCAAAAATGCCATTCCACCCGAACCTTTGAAGCCAAAAGGTGGACGACCGAGAATGGACGATCGCAAAGCTTTGAATGCCATTTTCTATGTGCTGCGAACAAGTTGCCAGTGGAAGGCATTACCGAGGTCTTTAGGAGCGTCTAGCACGGTTCATGACCGATTTCAGTTGTGGATGAAGCAAGGTGTGTTTGAACGGATGTGGGAGTTAGGTTTGGAGCAATATGCTCAAGAGGTTGGGATTGAGTGGGAGTGGATGGGCAATTCAGGTTTTCGGATAGGCTCTTAGCAGATTCGGGGAAGCTGTTCACCGCTCAACATATCAACCATGCGTTGAGTCCCAATTCGACTCTTTAAAGTCACAACCCCGATTGATTTGGATGTAACGCTACCAATCATGCAGGGCGCATTATCTGTTTTCAATGGGCTACCTGATGCATTGTGTGATGCATAGTAGGTTCGCATCATGTCTAAGGCTCGTTCAGCATCATGTGCAGGCACAAAGGCAACAAAGCGTCCTTCATTCGCAACATAAAGCGGATCAAATCCCAAAATCTCACATGCCCCCTGCACTTCTTCCTGGATGGGAAGTTGAGACTCGGCGATCGCAAATATCCCTTGCATCATCTGTTGGGCAATAGCATTCCCTGCTTGGCACACAGAACTCTTAATTCTCGGATTATTTTAGTCTTCTAAACGTTTAAGTCTCCTCACGAATTTCTCACAAATTCATGCTCAACTATAGATATAAACTTGCTTTCTAATTCTATTTTTACATCTTGTGAAGAGCACAGAATTATTTTACCAATTGTGGCAGGAGGTCATCCTATGCTGTTCAAAAGAACTGCATTAATTACACTCATTAGCTTAAGTTTTCTTGGCATTGGGGCGATCGCCACCGCGCAACGACAAAGCCCTATTCCATCTCATTTGACCATTAAGCAATCTGCCTGTCCCTCTGCTATGAGTCATAGAGGCAGAATGAGAGGTGGCATGATGCCAATGCAACTGGCTAGCGAGTTTGATTACTTAAATCAGATGATACCGCACCACCAAGAGGCGATCGATACAGCTCAAATTATTCTGGAGCGGAGTAATCGTTCTGAAATGAGAGAATTTGCACAAGATATTATTGATGTTCAATCCACTGAAATTGAACAAATGCAGGCTTGGTTAAACGAATGGTACCCCGATCGCCCATCCGCCTTACTCTACACGCCGATGATGCGTGATTTGAGGCCATTAGAAGGCGATGCGCTGGATCAAACATTTTTAGAAGATATGATTTCACATCACCACATGGCAGTCATGATGTCACACATGTTGGTTCATCGTGGGTTTGTCGAACATGAAGCCCTTCGCCCCTTTTCAGAACGGATTGCCAGTTCTCAAAGAAATGAAATTCATCAAATGCAAGCTTGGCTAAACGAATGGTTTGATGCTCCAAGCGGATGTTTTGAAATGGGTAGGATGCAAGTGAGATAGGTGCGTACACTTCTTCTCTTATTCAATCGCTGGTGCCAGTAGATTGGATATGGGTGGCTCCTTCTCGTTTAGCTTGCTCTACGGCTGTATCCAGTACGTTCTGCATTATTCCAACTTCATGTATAGGGTTGTTCTCGCTGTTTGAATCAGATGATGGATTGCCTCCAATGCAACGTTAATCTCTTGTTGAATCAATGCGGAAAATGTCTCTCCCAAGTCAAAATTGCTTCCTGGCACTGTTACCCACCACGCTTTAGGATGATGCCCGTAGAGTGCTTGAGTAATGGCTAGTAGGATAGACGGTTCACACCAATGCCCAGTCACCATTCCAGAATCTGAGATCGTGATCGGACACACTTGAACTGTTTTGGTATGAGTGAGATTAGCGTCTACAAAAATAACAAGATCTACCTCGATTAACCTTTCAGCTAAATCAGGGGTTAATTGCTGAACAGCGATCGCTTCTACATGGGGAATTTTCCAAGTTGCAACATGGCTAGCAATATGTGGCCCAACTCCATCGTCACCGCGTAAGGAATTGCCGTAACCAATCACTAAGATCGTTTGATTAACTGTATTCACGTTGATGTTGTTTGGCTGTTTTGTAGCGACATCCCCACCTCTTGACTGTATAAAAAATTTGTTAGGTTTTTGTGAGGCTTCTCTGATTAGTTATGTTCTCTTATTAACCCGGGAACTATTGTTCATATGTCCTTTGAAAGTTAATCATGATTGTGTAGGATGTGTTAGACGATAGCCATAACGTATCAGCGACAGGCTATCGGTGCGTTACGCTGACGCTAACAGCACGCTACATAGAGATATAATGTCTTTCACTGCCAGGTTAATAACTCTCTATAGTTCTTCAAACATACGATTGAGGGTATTGGCGATCGCACTCAGCTAATAGTTGGCATACCTGATCATCAGTAGTTTGCGTAAAATCTTCGTACCAAAGACCAATGGCATTTCTTTCTTGAATGGCTCCTTCTGGCCCTGTGCCCTGGATCTGGTTTAAATCAACGCCCAATTGAGCAGCTAATCGACGGGCAATAGGCGAGGCACGGAGTCGTTTACCATTACCCGATGATATCGACGTGATTGAGGGTGTGAGAGGTAAAGCCACTTCACCAGACGGCTTCTCTTTGAGTTGCTGTGGGGATGGTTCTTGAGACGGCACCGTCACTTTAGCCATCTCAGTCACTGTCTCTGAATGAACTCTAACCATCACCGTTCCTACAGGAACTTTAGTCCCTGGCTCCAGAACTAATTCATCAACAATAGTGTCCTCAAAGACTTCAATTTCCATGATGCCTTTATCCGTTTCCACATCGGCAATGATGTCACCAGGCTGAAGGCGATCGCCCGGTTTGACATGCCATGTAACCAGTGTTCCTGTTTTCATATCTGCCCCTAAGCTGGGCATACAGAAGTCAGCCATCGTGCATTACCATCCTTCTCACCGTTTGAACAATCGTTGCTGCTTGAGGTAATGCGGCTCGTTCCAACTGATTGGCATAGGGCATGGGAACTTCCGCTGCACAAATTCGCTCAACAGGAGCATCCAGTTCGTAAAATGCTTTTTCCATAATGCGAGCACTAATCTCTGCGGAGATGCTGCCGCTGCGCCATCCTTCATCGATAATGACAGCCCGATGCGTTTTGGCCACAGAGGTCACACTGGAACCTGCCACAGTGCAGCTAGATTGAGTGCCTCATGAAACTCACCCTCAGCGGCTGCACCATCCCCAAAGAAGCAACAGGTGACATGGTTTCTTTGTAGTTTTTTGTCAGCTAATGCGAGTCCTACTGCCAGAGGTAAACCGCCTCCCACGATCGCATTGCCCCCGTAGAAACGCTTGTCCCTATCAAACAGGTGCATCGAACCACCCCGTCCCCGACAACACCCCCCTAACTTGCCATACATTTCTGCCATCATCGTTGTCATGGCAATTTCCCACGCTAATGCTTGTCCGTGCTCTCGATAAGTAGCGACGATCGCATCTCCGGCTTGCAACGCCTGCATCACTCCCACTGCAACCGCTTCTTCTCCATTGTAGAGGTGCAAGAAACCACGAATTTTAGAAGCACTATAGAGTTCAGCGCACTTGTCTTCAAAACGACGAATTCGCAGCATTTGCCGCAGCAATTCCAGAAGATGAGAGGAAGCCTCTTGAGGAGATTTTGGCTTAACTGCACTTGATTTTCTCATTGAAATTATCCCCATTTAGTCTGTTTCTAGGGTGGATAAGTCTCCTTCGGGTAAACCGAGTTCTCGTGCTTTTAACAGTCGCCGCATAATCTTGCCACTCCGAGTTTTTGGCAAGCTCTCTTGAAATTCCAACTCTTTAGGGGCGATCGCGGTACCGAGTTTTTGGCGAGCAAAGCCGATGAGTTCTAACTTCAAAGCGTCACTCGGTTGATAGTCGGACTTAAGGGCGACAAACGCCTTTACCAGTTCACCAACCATGGGATGGGGTTTGAATCACCCCGGCCTCTGCAACGGCTGGATGCTCCATCAACACACTTTCCACCTCAAAAGGCCCGACCATATGCCCAGAAGTCTTGATAATGTCGTCTTCTCGCCCAACAAACCAAAAATAACCATCTGCATCCCGCATTGCCAGATCGCCCGTAATATACCAACCATCGACAAAACATTTCTGGTAACGGGCTTCATCGTGCAAATATCCCCGAAACATTGATCGCCACCCCGGTTTCAGAGCTAAGTCGCCATCCACATTGGGTTTATCAATCAATTCAACTGTGCCATCCTCATGTCGCCGCACGATCGCGGCTTCAATACCTGGAACTGGACGCCCCATCGAACCAAGACGAATCTCCATCGTCCTGTAATTGGCAATCATGATGCCACCTGTTTCCGTCTCATTCAGCACTACACTATCTCATTCAGCACTACAACAAAGGATGGGAATAAGAAATGACTGCGTTAAATAACAAACATTCCTATGCTGATCAGATGAAGCATGTTCGCAGCTACACGAGCAAGCTGTCGAATGCGCTGCCTGATGTCATGAAGAATTTTTATGCCCTCAGCAAAGCGTCTTCCAGTGATGGAGCGTTGGATACCAAAACCAAAGAACTGATTGCATTGGCGATCGCCGTTGCCACGCACTGTGATGACTGCATTGCTTTTCACACCAGTTCAGCCTTAAAAGCAGGTGCAACCCCAGAAGAAATCATGGAGATGTTGGGGGTAGTTGTTTTTATGGGTGGGGGACCAGCGTTGATGTATGCAACACACGCGATGGAAGCCGTAGAGGAACTGCAATCATCCCAATAATCGAAGGAATATTGGCTAGTTTCGCCAAACCTCATGAAGTAATGTTCCATCTGCACCGAGCAATTGAACCTGTAATGGCATTTGCCCCGCAGCATGAGTTGAGCAGCTTAAACAGGGATCAAACGCCCGGATTCCAGCTTCTACCCGGTTCAGCATGCCTTCAGGAATGGTAGAACCATGAATGAAATGGCGAGCGATTTGAGCCACAGTCCGATTCATCGCAAGGTTGTTTTGTCCGGTTGCAATGATTAAATTGATTTGTTGTATCAGCCCGTTTTCATCGACTTGATAATGATGAAATAGAGTGCCACGAGGGGCTTCACTCACTCCAACTCCTTCTAACTGGTTGATGCCTGCATTCGCTCTGAGATGGGTTGACTGCAAGTCTGGGTCATCCATCATCCAATCGATCTGTTCGATCGCACCCAAAATTTCAATTAAGCGGGCGTAGTGATAGAAGAAGGAAGACGTCACTGTGCCGTTGCCGTGCTCGCGAAATTCCTGCAATTCTCGATCGGCTAAAGGGGTACCGATGCGAGTACAGACATTGAGACGGGCCAGAGGGCCAACTCGATAAAGACCATTATCTAACCGACAGTGTTCTTGCTCAGCAGGATAGCCCAAAGGACGGTAATAGGGAAATTTTAAGTAAGACCAGGGTTCGACGGCTTCGCCAATGTAGTCGCGATAGCGGTTAGGGTCGAGGCGATCGCCAATAATGTTGCCTGCACTATCTATCACCCGTAAGTAACCATCGTAGTGCTCCCACAATCCGTGGGGAGTGACTAACCCCATAAACAAAGACGGAAAGTTGCCAAAAGTTTGGGCTTCGCGTTCATGCTTCTGCAAGACCTGCTTAAACTGCTGTAATGCATTTAAGGCCGTCGCCCGAACTTCTGGCAGGTAATCGCGAATGCTGTCTCGTCCTGCATCAGATAATGGCTCTCGTACCCCACCTGGAACTGCCCAGGCAGGATGAACTTTGCGGCCTCCCAGCAGTTCAATAATTTCTTGACCAAACTGACGTAAGCGAATGCCACCCCGAGCCAGTTCAGGGGCAGTGGCAATCAACCCAACTAAGTTACGACGGTGTGGATCGGTGTCCATACCTAACAGCAGGTCTGGAGCACTGAGATGAAAGAAACTCAGGGCATGAGATTGGACGATTTGAGCCAGATTGATCAAGCGACGCAACTTAACTGCTGCGGGAGGAATCGTCACCGCCAGAATGCGATCGCCCGCTTTTGCTGAAGCTAACAGATGACTCACTGGACAGATGCCACAAATTCGAGCAGTAATTCCTGGCATTTCCCAGAGGGGACGTCCTTCACAAAATTTCTCAAATCCACGAAATTCAGTGACATGAAAGCGAGCATCCGTCACTTGTCCAGTGTCATCCAGGTAGATGGTAATTTTCGCGTGTCCTTCAATGCGAGTCACCGGATCAATCACAATTTTTTGTGTCATAGCCAACTCTATCCACTACACAAGTTGTCTAAAACGGCAGGTGTTCTTAATGCTTCAAACTCCTTAAAATACTCTTCTAGAGCTGTTTTAAGCACTTGATCAGCCTGCTGTTGAGAGAGTTCTGAGAGTTTTTCTTCTAACGTGTCCCAGGTGGCGGCTTGATCTGGTAACTGGGGCAGTCCTTCTGTGTAAGCGGTGCGTGCCTGTTGAGCCAATGCCTGAAGATCTGGATTGGGTAAAGCTTTGCAGAGTTCTTCACCCAAATGACTTTTGACCAAAATATCAGAGATGGAAATGATGCCAAGCAGTTCACCTCGAATCACAGGGGCTCTGAGCAATCGATTACGAGCAAACAGTTTCAGCACATTGTCAACACTCAAGTCCGGATTCACAACAATACAGGGTTTGGTCATCACCTCATGCACTCGAACATGCTCCGGATCGCAATTCCCATTTGCCATCTGACAGGCAATATCGGTTTCAGTGATAATGCCATAGGCATCATCCACATTGTCTCGCTCGACGATGAGCGATCGCCACCCTCGTACCTGCATTAGGGCGATCGCCTCCGCCAGAGTGGCTGAACTGCGAATGGTGACTACATCTCGTGTCATGATGTCTGATGCTTTCACCATACTGACCTCCTCAAAATATCCCAATCAAAATTTCAATCGTTTCTTACTGAAGCTCCTGACTACTCCGCTCATTCCAGGAATGCGGCTATCTCAGCCAAATTTAATCTGCTGTCGCTCCAGACGAGGAATTTGACCATTGAGCAACGGTTCTAAAACGGCACGAATGCGATCGGCAGAAGGAGGACACCCTGGCAAATAGAGATCAACAGCCACAACGGCATGAACAGGGGTTACTCGGTCTAGGAGATCGGGTACAATTCCGGGTTCCGTTGGAATCTGACCATGATGATTAGATAGTTCCAGATAGCTACGTTGCAGCGTCGGAAGCGCACTTCCCAATGAATTTCGCAATGCTGTCACATTTCCAGTCACAGCACAGTCTCCAAACGAGATCAGGAGGCGCGATCGCGCTCGAATTTTCTGAATCATATCCAGATGATCCGTATTGGCGATCGCCCCCTCGACTAACACAACATCCACCCCGTCTGGATACACTTTGACATCGATCAGTGGGCTGTAGACTAAATCCACTTGTTCTAGCAGGTCAAAGAGCCATTCATCTAAATCTAAAAACGACATATGGCATCCAGAACAGCCACCAAGCCAAACCGTTGCCAATTTGAGACGGGACATGATTTCCTCTCAACTATTTCACTAAAATTTGGGCAATTTTGACAGCTTGACCTATGACAAAATCCCCAAGAAAAATGAAATGGCACTTTCCCGGATAAAATTCATGATGGCAATGGCAGCTTGAGGAAACAGCGTTGCTTCAATCCCTAACAAGAACAATGCTAGAAGGAACCACAAGACAACCCATAGAAACTGTGGATTATGGAACCTTAACATAATAAACACCTCGCTTAGAATTGCCATTGTTGCTTTTGACGAGCATTGACGATGAACTCAATTTGGGTGCGATCGTGGATCATCTCACCCACCGTTGAACCCTGATGAAAAATTGCACCCGTTGGACAGGCGGCGACACATTTGCCACAGGATGTACAGGTTTGAGACATGCCCCAAGGTTGATGTAGATCGGTGATGACCTGGGATTGCCAACCTCGACCTGCTACATCCCACGTATGAGCACCTTCTAACTCATCGCAAACCCGTACACAACGGGTACATAAAACACAACGATTGGGATCGCTCCCAAAGCGATCGTGAGACAGATCAACTGAACGATGAGGAAACTGGTACTCTAACCGCACATGATCCATCCCCATTTCCATCGCTAGATTTTGCAGTTCACAATGACTGTTGGCAACACAAACAGCACAAGTATGGTTCCCTTCTGCAAACAACATTTCAACGATCAGGCGACGATACTTTTGCAGGCGATCGCTCTGGGTTCGTACACTCATCCCCTCTGCCACTTTGGTCACACAGGCTGGTTGCAGCTTAGCACTCCCCGCAATTTCGACCAGACACAAACGACAGGCACCAACTCTCGAAATCCCCTCCAGATAGCACAAGGTAGGAATATAAATTCCCGCAACGTGTGCGGCCTGAAGAATAGTTTCTGCTTCACGAGCAGTGATGAGTTGACCATCAATCGTGAGGGTTTTAACGGTCATCGCTGGTGCTGATAAAGGTTTTGATGAGACTAACGGATTAGCGTAAAACAGCCGCGATCGCCGCAGACTCAGTGGAACTGGTTTGAATCGTAGGACGAACAATATGAACCGAGCAGGGCGCATGATTAGCAACATAATGGCTGACGCTGCCCAGCAGCAGTTCTGTTAAACCTGAGTGGCCTCGATGCCCAATCACAATTAGATTTGCTTGCCATAATCGAGCAAAGTCACAAATGGCTTCGCCCGGTTCACCCAAACACTGGAAAAACTCAGCCGCAACCCCCTGAGCGATCGCATCATGGGTATAGGATTTCAAAATATTAATATCTGGGTTATCTGTGGCGGTCAGTCGATCGAAGTGCCAATGCCCTATATAACATTTGATAGCACTGTCTGTAGGTGTAGGGTATTCCTCTAAAGTTTCCAGTTCTGAATCAGGTACGGTGACAGACTCGTCCACAGGCAAAATATGGAGCAACCCCAACTGAGCCTGGGTCTGTTTAGCAATTGATATAGCCGTATTGACGACCCATCGACTCATGAGTGAAACATCAATCGCTACCAAAATTTTTTTAATCATCATATTGCCTCCATTATTCTTGATGATGGTTTGCCCGTGAAGAGTCTGAGGAGGAGGGTGCGGATTGAATTAACGCCAGATAATCCTCCCGAAAGTGCCGCAGGGTGCTGAAAACAGGGTTAGGTGCTGATTGTCCTAATCCACACAAGCTCGTATGTTTAACCATGTCACACAGTTCTTCGAGCAGCTCCAGATCCGTTGACGTTGCCTTCCCACTCCGAATCTTGGTAAGGAGCTGATGGAGTTGCACGGTTCCGACTCGACAGGGAATGCATTTGCCGCACGATTCATCTCGGCAAAATTCCATAAAATAACGCGCAACATCAACCATATTGGTTTGCTGATCCATCGCGATCATGCCGCCAGAACCCATGGCGGAACCGAGTTGAGCCAAAGATTCGTAATCCACTGGAGTATCAAACGCAGAGGCAGGAATGCAGCCACCCGAAGGACCACCCGTTTGTACTGCTTTGGCAGTTCCCCCGCCCGGTACACCACCTCCCATCTCTTCAACAATTTGTCGCAGAGAGGTGCCCATCGGTACTTCAATTAAACCTGTGTTGCGAAGGTGGCCTGTCAGAGCAAAAACTTTTGTGCCTTTGCTTTTCTCAGTGCCAATGCTAGCAAACCAGTCAGACCCATAGCGAATAATGGATGGGACATTGGCGAAGGTTTCAACGTTATTAATTAATGTCGGGAACCCCCATAACCCCCGTTCGGCTGGATAGGGTGGACGAGGGCTGGGAGTTCCCCGTTTGCCTTCAATGGATGCCATTAAAGCCGTTTCTTCACCACACACATAAGCCCCAGCCCCAGTGCGAAGATCAATCCGAAAGTCAAAGGGAGAATCAAAGATTTGGCTGCCTAACAGCCCTAACTGTTGGGCTTGCCGAATCGCCAGTTGGAGCCGCCGACTGGCTAGAGAATACTCTGCTCGGATGTAGATGTAGCCTTGAGTTGCACCGATCGCATAAGCGGCGATCGCCATCCCTTCTAACATGCGGTGTGGATCACTTTCCATCACACTCCGATCCATAAATGCACCCGGATCACCCTCATCGGCATTGCATACTACAAATTTGCGATCGGCGGTGACTGACAGTTCCCCCTTTGTCGTCGCCTTTGCTACCGTTGCCCACTTTAACCCAGTCGGGTATCCTGCTCCGCCTCGTCCCCGCAAACCACTACGGGTAATGGCATCAATTACCTGATGAGGCGTCATTTCGCGTAAGACCTGATGAAGTGACTGATACCCTCCCACTGCAATGTAAGATTCAATCCGTTCCGGGTCGATCACACCCGTATTTTCTAGAACGACCGACCGTTGACGGGTAAAAAACGGATGGGTCAAATCACCCCGTTGCAACGGTTCACACTTGGTTTTGGAGATGGAGGTTGGCTGTAAAGCAGCAACAATGGCTGAAGCTTGATCAGGCGTGACGGTTTCATATAACAACGATCGATCGGGTTGAGTTTTATCATCCACCGCAACCAGAGGGGCACGACAGCACAACCGCATGCAACCCACCCCAGATACCTTGACTTGATCTGCCATCCCTGCTGCAATGACGGCTGCTTGCAACTTCTCTCGAAGGATCAGTGAATCTGCTGCAACACAGCCTGCGGCGACACAACAGCGAATATGAACCGCCTTTTGAGTTTGACGTTCTTTTTCAGCAATGTCTAGCAGTTCTGGTAGATCCATAGCGATAGCAATTCGCGGCTTACAACAGTCAAACGTGAAAACGATTCGAGCTTTGAAGCGAAACCCTAGACCTCAGTGTCTATGCGCCTTGAGAGAGGTCTTAGGCGATCGCGCAGCAAACCTGGCGTTTGATAACCGTGCACTCGATCATCAATGACAACAATAGGCGCAAGACCACAGGTTCCTAGACAACGAGCCGTGGATATCGAAAATTGTTGATTAGCTGTCGTTTCACCAGCATGAAGATGAGCAAACTGTTCAACGGTAGACAAGAGCGCATCTGCTCCTTTGACGTAGCAGGCCGTGCCAGTGCAAACCACACAATGATGTACCCCTTTAGGCACCATAGAAAATAGGTGGTAAAACGTTGCTACGCCATATACTCGGCTGGGGGGCAACTTTAAGCTGTGGGCAATATACAACAGCAGATTAGTGTCTAGATAACCAAATAGATCTTGTGCAGAGTGCAAAATTTCAATCAGAGCGTCTTGTTGATACTGATAACGTTTTATTGCAGCGTCCAATATTCTGAAGCTTACATCCCCACTCGGATGTTTCATAAAACCATCCTGGATATGAGATAAAAGACGAAATTACTACACTAAACTCGTCAGGTTCTACCTTTAGAACATAGAGAAGAACTATAAGGATTGTGTGAAGGACATCAAAAACCTGAGCGTCAATTAGAACTATCGAATTTGTGCCTGTCCAATGACACTTAGGATAGGGCACTCAACAGGACTCAACAGATTTGTCAGGCAATCAGCCTCACAACTTCTTTAGTTTTTGTCTCTAAGCTGTAGAAGTCTAAACAAAATGAATGATTCCTCTCACAATTCGCTTATCTCACAAATCATTTAGAACCGCTATAGTTAACTTAAAAACACTTCTATCAATCAGAAGCAATAACCAAACTTAAAGAAAAAGATTTACTACGAAAATTTACTACAACGTTTTAATTACAGGAGATTAACATGAACTGTGTACAGTTTTTATCACCTGAAAAATCAAATAATAATATTGCTATTTTCCCTACTCACCCTCAAGGTCTAGTTTTTCTTGACCAACTATCAAAGCCTTCTGCTCCAACAATGGTTAGCATTCTTGCGCTTAACTCAGATTATTGGAGCATTTTACAAGATCACCCGTTAACCAAGCGTGAACTCGATGTTTTACGGTTAATTGTGGATGGATATACAAATGCGGCGATCGCCCAAAAACTGTATTTAAGCGTTGGGACGATCAAGACGCATGTTCGTAATATTCTCAGCAAATTCAATGTTCACGATCGCACACAAGCAGCCGTTATTGCTTTACGGGCTGGATTGGTGAACTAGTCCAGAGAAGTTTGAGGAATGATTGTAGGGTGTTCAAGGCATGACCGCTAAGAATATCTAGAGCAGCAGTGAGGGCAGAATTAACCATGGTGGCCAGTTATCGAGAGAAAATAATTACGCTGTGGGCAGTATTTCTGTTAGGAATACTGTTTCACACTCAATTGGGTTTAATGCCGTTATTTCATAACCTGAGTGTTGCGACTTCCGAAGCCCATGAAACGACAGATATTGCCTGGGTATTATGGCTCATGCTAGGTTTTTTTGTCATTCCAATGGGGCTGATAATTACAGCACTCTTCACTCACTCAAAACCCTACCGCAGGCTGCATTTCGGAGTCACTGTTGTCTACTCTCTTCTAAACTTTTTTCATATCGTTGCTGATCTATTAGTGCAACCGATCGCCTGGTATCAAATTGCCTTGATGATCATATTGTTTCTAATTGGAATCCTACTCAATATTGTTGCTTTTCAATGGATGCACAGCCGAGAGACTCATCGGCTTTTACAAGAACACTCAGTCCTGTAGGTCAATAAGTTCTAAAACCAGGCATTTGGGGAAACTCCCCCAACCCCCAAGTGGGGAGGTAGTGATGTTCCCACTTGGGGGGATTAAATCAGATCGGATATTAATTCCCTGGTGGGGGCGAACGGTCGTTCATCTCCACAAAACAGCGTCGATGCTGTTTAATTTCCATTCCTAAGCACTGCTATTCACAGATAGGGTTCGGAAATAAAACAAGGGGGTGTGGGGGCTGCGCCCCAGCCAGGGGTTCCACCCCTGCACCCCAAATTCCCACTCCTATTTATGACGAGTTGTACTAAGCAAACTGCTAGCCAGGGTTGCATCAGTTTTGCACACTCAACAGATCAATATGCGTTATAAGTTTGTATGCTAAAGCATGTAAAAATTCTCTTGACAATTTTTGCCCTATACCTGCATGAGTGGTTCCCAGATTAACGTTGTTCCGATTGCCTGTTGTCTTTCAAATTTGACAGTCTTTACAACAGATGCCAATTCAGTCTTTCCTAACACTATCTTACAAAGCAATCAGCCTTTTTCACTCAAGGTTACAGTCGAGTTTTCGGGGCCAGGAGCGATCGCCTTTGTACCCCTTGCACCTTCTATTCAGGTTGAGTTTTATGCAAAACCGCTCAGTCCCGATCCTGGCATTGTTCTTGGAAAAGTTGAAGTCAAAGCAAATCCCAATGTCCTGACATACCCACTTACGCTGACCCTTCCCCCACCAACATCAATCGGATTGCGTCCTAAAACCATCTATAGCATCGGCTCGGTCTTGCAGATTGGTAATCCTGATTGGCCTTCGTTTATTAATGGGTTTACCGAAGAACTCACAATCGAAATCTATGCCACCCCGCCAGAAAAGAAATCTAAGTAATAGGAATCAAATAAGTTCGAGACTTGGTAGGGAGAGAAAGCAGACATCCCCCTTTATCTACCTTCTCCCCCACTCATCCCAAGACATGGGTCAAGGTTGCCCACATCTTAATCCTCACACCAATGACATCAGTTGCGACCTGTTAAAGCTGAGAGAGACGCCAACGCGGTTCTTAGTCAAGCTTAACCTTGACTGTTTTGCGCTGTTCTGACTCAGCTTTAGGTAGCGTCAAGCTCAACATACCATTCTTAAACTCAGCTTGAACTTTGTCAGGTTGAACATGCGCTGGCAATGAAATTCTGCGCTCAAATTTGCCGTAGTGAAATTCAGTACGCATCACGCCTTTGCCTTCTGTTTTGGATTCTGACTTCCGTTCACCTTTGATTGAAACTAATGTTTCTGTCACTTCAACCTCTAAATCTTTTGCCTCCATTCCAGGAGCTTCTAGTTTGAGATGGATAGCGTCGTTTGCTTCTTCGATTTCTGCCGCAGGGATAAAAGCAGGCGATCGCCCCTCTCCGTTTCCATCTGGTAGAAGTCGATCAAACAAACGATTCATTTCTCGTTGCAAACTTTCAATTTCTCGAAATGGTTCCCAGTGGCTTAAGTTTTCTAGAGAACTGCGTTGTAGTAATGCCATATGAGTTATCTCCTGTTTCTAAAGAAGTTAATCACACTAATTCACTGTAAGGCGAATGCTCAGATGCACTAAGGAGTTGTGAGAAGATTTCGAAAATAAGATTTCTGGAGTGAATAGGATGTTCCAAAGTAACTGGATGGTTTAGAGAACTTGATTCATTATGGTTATCAGTTTGGAACGATCGAACAAGACTCATTAGGCTGATGCCTTGCTCTCATTTAGATTTATGGTTTGACATTTCTCTGGATATTACAATAGCTCAAGAGCTTAAAGAAGTTGTGAGGATGCAGTGTTTATTTGTACCTATCAGGAGAGAATTTTACAACCCAACAAATGTTCTTAAATAGCGCACGAGTAATAGACACGCTTTAGTTGACACAACCCAAATTGAGATTGCCATATCACTGAGCATCCCTTCACAAAATCCTTAGAAGTTTTTCCTATGATTAGAGATGAGAGTTAACCTCATTGCGCTCACTAACAGTGTTCACTAACAGTGCTGATCGCTCGATTTCTAGTATTCACCAGTCAGATCACAACGTGTCAGGTTTTATTAACCCTTGTAGAGAGGAGGATGGCACAGTTCCTCCTCTTTTTCTAGACTCATCAGCAACATCAGATTTCACTGTTTCAAGTCTGTCAAGTGTTATGGGCTAATCAGGGTGCGTAAACGTCTTAGCAGATCACTTAAGTCATACGGTTTCGACAAAAAAACATTTGCACCAGCGGCAAAAACAGCCTCCCGATTAGAAGATAGTCCACTAATCGCAAGAATTTTGACCTCTGGATTCATTCTCCGCAGCGTGCGGATGGCTACGATGCCGTCCATATTGGGCATCATGACATCCATCAAGATAACGTCGATTTCAGTTTGGTGCTTCGCATAAAGCGCGATCGCATCAACCCCATCGTTAGCGACAAAAGTAGTGTAGTAGTGACTTTCTAGCAGGGATTGATTGGTTTGTCTGATAGCCAGGTCATCATCGACGATGAGCACTCGTTCACCGTTGCCTTCTAACAGTTCTTCTTCTAAAGGGATATCAGGCACCAACTCTTCTGTAGCAGGCAAGTAAACTTTAAATTGGCTACCTTGACCCACTTCACTCTCAACTTCTAAAAAGCCTCCATAATTTTTGACAATCCCCAACACAGTAGACAGTCCTAAACCTGTTCCTTGTCCCAATTCTTTAGTGGTAAAAAACGGCTCAAAAATGCGATCGCGCACTTCCAGCGGAATTCCAGTCCCCGTATCCGCAATACTTAAGACAACATAGTTACCCACGTGAGCATTCAAATGCATTTGAGCAAATAGTTGGTCAACATAATAGTTTTGGGCCGAGAGGGTGAGAATTCCACCTTGAGGCATTGCATCACGAGCATTGACGCATAAGTTCATCAAGATCTGATGTAAATAGGTTGGGTCAGCCGACACTAACCACAGTGATTGATTGGAAATATTCGTTTGGATTTGGATCGACTTTGGAAACGTTTGCTGGAGGACTTTGCTCATCTCATGTAAGAGAGGTGCAACGTGTAGCGATACTCTTTTTCCCTCCCTGCCACGGGCAAAGGTCAAAATTTGGTTGACCATTTCTGCACCCCGCTTGGCACTCTCTTCTAAAATTTGCAGCATCTCGTGCGATCGCGCCACTAGACCGTCTTGTTTCCAACACAACAGTTGGGCGATCGTTAAGATGGGTGTGAGGGCATTGTTTAAATCGTGGGCAATGCCACTGGCAAGTGTACCCAGGCTCTCTAACCGCTGAGCACGATAAAACTGAGCTTCGAGTTGCTTTCTTTCGGTGATGTCTGTATCGACTACAAGAATGAATTTAGGGTAGCCAATTTCGTCTCGTACTAACGTCCAACGAGCCGCGACAGTGACTTGCTTGCCTGTTTTACTAACATTACTAACCTCACCTCGCCATTCACCTTGATCGAGTAAAACGCTCATGATATTTGGCAACTGGACGATGTCACTGGTCAATAACTCATAAGCAATTTGCCCGATCGCTTCAGTTTTTTTCCAACCGTATAATTGCTCGGCTCCTTGATTCCAATAGTAAATTTGATGACTCAGATCGCACACAAAAATAGCATCTGACGCAATATCTAAGAGAGCCGCTTGTTCTCGAACTTTTTGCTCAGCTAACTTACGCTTTGTGATGTCTGCGTATGTAACAACATAGCCTGTGATGTCTTTTGTGGTTGATTTCATAGCGGCCATTCGGGCTGAAACCCAACGAACCTCGTGTTGAGGGGTCAACAATCGAAATTCAGTGGAGTCTTCGTCCTGATGGCCTTGCAAATACGCTTTCCATGCTTCAGAAACAGCTTCTCGGTCTTCTGGATGAATGGCTTGAAGCCAACCATTGCCGAGAGAATCTTCAAAACTCAATCCTGACATTTGCTGCCATTGATTGTTTGCATAGAGGCATATTCCATCCGCATTGGTTTGAAAAATTCCAATGGGTGCGGCTGCACTCAGGGTACGAAATCGTTCTTCACTTTCCTCCAAAACAATCTGCATTCGTTCGCGCTCTGCCAACTCGCGCCGCGTTTGTTCATACAATTCAGACTGTTGGATCGCAATACCCACTTGGGTTGCCAATCGCCGCAACAGAGATATTTCGACAGGTTGCCACTGACGTGGAGTCGCGCAGTGATGAGCAATCAACAAGCCCCAAAGCGTTTCGCCTTGAAGAATAGGGACAACTAAATTGGCTTTGACCTGAAATGATTTGAGTAGCTCAACATAGCAGGGTTGGAAATCTTCTGTATCAATGTCAGCAATGGAGGCAATTCGCCCCTGTCGATAGGGTTCAATATAGCGATCGCTAAAACAAGGATCAGAAATCGTAGTAGACAAAATTGATGTCCATTCTGCATCGACCGACTCTGTAATCACATCTCCCTGCCAGCCAGAATGAAAGCGGAAAATAATGACCCGATCGGTTTTGAGAAACTCCCTAACCCGATGAACAGTGCTGGATAAGACTTTCTCTAAATTAAGCGACTGCCGAATCTCCTGGGCAATATCTGCCAGCAAATATTCCTGCTTCATTTGCTGCTGGAGGGCAAGCTCCGTCTGTGTACGATCGCTAATATCGATGGCTGTCCCGACAATTCGAAAAATTCTCCCTGTTTCGTCTTGAATCGGAGAGAGGGTAGTTAATGTCCGAATCGTGCGATCTGAAAAGGCGACATATTCCTCATAGGAGATACTCTGACCTTTTTGTAAACACTGTTTATAATTTTGCCGAAAATTTGCTCCGATTGTTGCGCCAAAAACCTCTTCAGGGGTTTTACCGCGAAGAGCTTGTGTCGTATTGCCTGCAAATTGTTCTGCTAGATGATTAAAGTCACCGTATCGAAAGTCATTGGCTTCAGTAACCTCAATCACAAACACTCCCTGAGCTGCCCCATCATAAATGCTGCTCAGAAAGGCTTCACGTTGACGCAGTTCAATTTCCACTTGTTTGCGCTCAGTAATGTCGATGACTGAGCCGATAAACCCCAACAACGTTCCTTTGGAGTTATATTCAGGGACAGCTTGAGCCAATACCCATTTCACTGAACCATCTGGATACAGGTAGCGGTGTTCGACCCGATAGTCAACGGGATGCCCCAGTTGGGTTTGCTCTATAAAGTTAGACCAGGTTGCATAGACCCAAGCCCGATCATCTGGATGCAAATATTGCCCCCACCCGTCGCCTAAGCTTTGCTCTAGAGATAGCCCTGTAATTTCTAAAACTTTGGCATTGGCATAGATACATTGCCCCTTCAGATCACTACGAAAAATACCCACAGGGCTAATTTCGGATAAGAGGCGATGCCGTTCTTCACTCTCTCGCAGGGCTAACTCTGTTTCGATGCGATCGCTGACATCTCGCACAATCGCCAAGTGACGACCAGGCATAAAATGGGCGATCGCCGCCAGTTCTATCGTTCGTACACTGCCATCAGGACGATGCAGACTACAGTCTCCAATCATCTGCCCCTGTTGGAGAAAGCGTTGCCAAAATTTAGTTTGATCCAACGGTGGAGCTGTAAAATCAGTCACCTTAGAACGCAGAAATTCTTCTTTGGAGATGCCAAACAACCGACAGGCAGCAGGGTTAGCATCGACATAACACCCCTCATCGTCTGCAATGACGATCGCATCTGAGGTGTGATCAAATAGGGCTTGCCATTGATTCTGCTGTTGCTGCAAATGTTGACCGGCATCCGTCAGTTCTGCCGCTTGCTCCGTCACTTTTGCTTCTAACTGCTCACAGAGCAATTGCAACTGCTGCTCTTTTTCTCGACGTGGGCTAATCTTTCGCAGTAACCAGCGTAGCTCAACCGTTTTATCTTGCAAGTTTTTGATACTGGTGATCGTCGCCAAAACAGGAAAAGGTTCTCCCTGTGTGGGCTGAATGTTAACTTCCCAATTTTGAACAATGTTAAAGTCCACTAACTGCTGGTGAAAATTGTGGTGATTGTCCTCTGTAATAAAAATACTTAAAGATTTACCAATCAAATAGGGACGTTTAACACAAAAAAAATTAGAGGCAGCTTGATTGGCTTCTTGAATGATCCCGTTTATGTCCGTTACAAGATAGGCTTCTGGAGCAAATTCAAACAAATCTCGATATCGCTGACACTCCAATGTCAGGTTTTGCTGAGCTTGCTCCAACTGGTCGTTTTGTTGTCTTAATGTCTCCTCAATGACTCGCAATTCTTCTAAGGCAAGTCGCAACTTCTCATTCACTGCATGAATTTCAGCTAACTGTGAAGTTGTCAGTTGGTCAACTATTTGTGGAACTAGAGAAGACGAATACAGTGGATTCAACTGATAACCCACGCGGTGATGAGTTTTAATAAAATCTTTGGGCGCACCTGCCGTGGTGAGTTTGTGTCTTAACTCCTTAATGTGTACTCGGACGGCTTCTTCACCAGGAGATTCGATAGAACTCCAGGCGTGATCCAAAATGGCTTGTGCACTAAATGTCTTTTGAGGTTGCCGTAGCAATAATTCTAGAATGGCATATTCTTTAGGAGTAACTGATAGTAGATGCGTGCCATAGAGCACTTTTCGGCTACTGGGATCAACCGACAAATATCCCCACGTTAAGACAGGCTGGTTGCTCATTCCTCCACGTCTTAACAGTGCCTGCACACGGGCTACCAATTCTTCGGCATCAAATGGCTTGACAACATAATCATCTGCTCCGGCATTAAGGGCGATCGCTTTTTGGTGCCCGTCTCCTTGCCCAGTCAGTAGCAAGATAGGGCTTTGAAATCCTCTAGCTCTCAAGTGTTGACAGAGGCCAACCCCATCCAATTTAGGCAAAATCACATCGAGCAGGATGAGGTCGTATTCAAAGGCATCTGTCATTTGCAGCCCTTCTTCGCCATCAACTGCAATATCTACGGCATAGTTATAAGTAGACATCAAAAACTGCAATGTTTGAGCCACAGTTTGATCATCTTCTACAACTAAAATCTTCATAATGGTCTCCGGGGCGACCTATACCGAAATTGAAATAATTCGTCAGGTTTGTAGGTTTAATTTAAGAACACAGAACTTAATGAAGTTCAAATAAAAGCTCTTCTATACTGCTTCCCAACTATGACTGCATAAGTTTCGTATACACGTTCTTGTAACGATTATGAATAACGGTTTAACAAATGAAGAACACCCTATTTTGTTGGAACTCAACTTGAGGTATCTCTCATTAAATTACGAACGTATTTCAATGTTGAAGCAATTTTAATAAAATTTATTGGCAAAAGAAATAAAACTAAGAATTTCATTGCCAACTTTAGATTATTTTTTATTTCCCACACTTTCTTTACAATCAATCCCAAAATTGATGAGTCAAGAGTTGCATGGTAGAGAGTGCCCTAGGGCAGTCCCTATATCCTCTTCTCCTGAGTCAATGGGCGATCGCTCTCATCATCGCCTGTGTTACTGCCAGCTTCGTTAAAATGAAGACGGCATATGAATTCTTGAAGCTGTCTCAAACAACTTACTATGAGCAATGAACCCTACGGCGCATTGGGAAAGGTATGAGCGGCAAAATCAAATTTCTAATCGATTTCTGTCCGATGAAATTATTCAACTGCGGACTCAAGCTCGAATTATTTCAACCATTTTTCTGGTCATCGACGCATTTTTGCTCTATGTGCTGCTGGCACATTTGAGCAACACTCAGCACGATCAAAAAGTTTGTCGATCACGGTGCAAACGTTCATGGGCTTCGTCTAAACTGCCAGATGCAGCAACCAGTTTTGCCCCTGCGGGTACGTTGTTTCCGGCAGGGGCGAAGGGTAGTTTGTGCAGGCCTCCATATGAGCGATATTCCATCCTTGCCCGATGAGTTGTTGTGGGGAGAGCGAGTGTTGCAACTGATTGCGAATCTTACCCGTCGGGATGGTGAAGAGTTTCTCTCATTAGCTCCCCAAATCCCAATCGAAACTCAGGTAGAGGCATTTTCTCTAACCGCTGCCAACAAAGCACTAGTGTTGCGAACACAAAGTTCTGCAATGTAGGGGGTTTGGGGGCTTCGCCCCAAGAAGGGGTGGAACCCCTTCACCCCTTTCAAAACTTATTTTTTGCTGTACTAGAAGCACCTCGGAGGGGCAAAATACAAGGTGCAGTTGCCTTGGTGACTAATCAAAGCTGAATTCACTAGAGGCTCACAAGTTCCTCAAATTTGTCTCCTACTCTCAAGGCAGGAATTTGGAAGAGCAACGATGGAATCCAAAGAATTGTCCCGATTCATGCAATCTTTGCAAAATAATCTTGCCATTCCGACTTTTAGTCTCCAGCTTGCTGTACGGTAACCTGAGCAAACTACTCACCTTGTTGATCATGATTCTTTAGCAGTATGAGTTAGTCACTTTACCTCAGATGAATCAAATGTTTGATTGGTTAGAACACTAGATTTTAGGTTAAGACAGCATAAAACCACAGGAACAATTGAGAATTCCTATTTAGTACCTTGCCCATAATTGGCATACTGCTGAAAGTGTGAACCATATCAAGGGTTTCGCTAGGTGTAAAAGATCATCAATGGGGAGTGAGGCGGAACGATAAACGAAATCATTGGAAATCTCTTTTAGGAAAGAGCAGTTATGACAGATTCCAGTAAAGAAATTATTGTTGTCCAAATTCCACCCTCTACCAAAAGCCTTGGATTCTGGTCCGCAATACTTGCTACAGTATTCAGCTTCATGTACGTTATAGGGCAAGTTGCTGAATGGTTAGGACTCTTAGGATCTCAAGGAGGTCCTGCAAGCAGTAGTACGACACTAGGTCTGGTGATACTGCTAACACCGTCATTCTTTCTTGGTTCTTCATTTCTCCTTCTTGTTGTGAGCATCCACCAACTTGCGCTGCCTGACAGAAGAATCTGGAGTCACACAGCTGTTGCATTCGCCACAATTTATGCAACTCTGACCAGCCTTGTCTATTTTGTTCAGCTTACCCTCATTACGCCTCGTATTGCACACGGGCAGGTTGAAGGCATTGAGGTATTTTTATTTGTACCCTTTGATTCGTTTTTGTATGCTGTCGATATTCTCGGCTACAGCTTTATGAGTGTGGCTACCTTATTTGCTGCACAGGTGTTTATAGGCGGCGGACTGTATCAAGTCGTGCGATTATTCTTGCTCGCGAATGGATTGTTACTTCCCTTTATTGCGCTACAAATGTATTTTCACCCATTAATATGGGTCGCAGCACTTTGGGCAGTAACGTTTCCAGGATCAACGTGGGCACTTGCCGTTCTGTTTCAACGTGCTGTAATTGTATCCACTGTTCCTAGCAACTCATCAGATGAAATGTAGGAGTAGTATGGTAATGCTCCGTGTTTAGCAATCCCAATACACATTGAATATCGAGAGTTTATCGGTAACAATCGTTACCGTCAAGGAATTCGCTAATTTAGAGAAACTTACCAACCCTAGTTTTTAGTTTTGACACTGCACTAAGGCTTGGCGTAGCTTATCAATTTCTGCATCTTTCTTGATAATTCCAGTAGCACCTAGCTGTTGGATGAGACTTAGATTTAAGCTTCTATCTGAAGTCAGGAAGAAGAAGGGAATACGCAATGTATTTCGATCATTTCGCAATTGCTTTAGTACTTCAACCCCATTCATTTCAGGCATATTAACATCGCAAAGAACTAAGTCAGGGCAATGAGAGCGAGCAAGTTGAATGCCCTCAAAACCATTCTCTGCTGTGATCGGATAAAATCCCTCGGTTCTTAACCAATCAGCCAGGATAACGCGAAACGTTTCATTGTTATCAATAACAAGAATAGTTTTCATAACTTCCCGATGTGCAGTTTTAGGTGATACAAAAGCGTTTTCCAACGTGATTAGATTTCTCAAAGCTTAAGTCTTTGTCTTCACCTGCTAAAGGTCTTTGTCTTAAAATGCTTGTCTTAATAACTAAATCAGGCATTTCTGTTCAATAGTAGCAACAGAAAAATTGTCTTTAATCCTCTCGAATATGACACAGTATTTGATTAGAACAATAAGGGTAATTGATCATAAAAACATTGCTTTCCAAAGATAAAAGTCGAAAATTTGAATGTGTTTGTCGGTTGAGTCACTGTTTCAAACGGTTTCACATTAACAGATGTTGCTGCTCCTGCTTGATGGAGGATTTTTGAGATTCGTTGAAGTTGTTTGAAAATACCGTTTCACTCAATCTTCCGGCGAGCATGCCAAAAGATGAGGCAACAGTCGCACACTTCCCAATATTTGAAGTGGAAACCCGTCGATCGCTGCTAGCAACGGGGTTTCTTGGGAATGCAGCCAACACCATGCTCCATCGGCTCGCTTCATACGATAGTTGGTCATCATCACGTCATTAGAGCGCAGGGTAGCAAAGCGTTGGTAATGATCGGAAACTAAGTTCAGGCCATCAGGGTGAATGAGATTGTCTAGCCCAACAGCACTCATCTCATGAATGGCATCGGCAGTATAGCCCAGCATTGTTGCAATAGAACAACTGGTGGAGAGTGTGCGCTGGTCTACCAAACCATAGACATGGAGACTCTCTCCGATAGGGCTAAATTCTTAAATCTGCAAGCGTCCTAGAGCAGTGATTAGGTGTTGAAGAAATGAGACAAAAGAATAATCTGGGTAAGTTGTGTGGCTGGTGTTCATTGATTCATTCCTCCTATCTCCGATAGAAACAGTGCGCATGTAATCAATTTTTTTTAGCATCCAAACCGGTTTTTCCCCGTTGCTTCCCTGGTAGACAAGAACATTAGGACAAATGCGATTTCTACCTTTCGAGAGCCAAGTGGGATCTGAGGGTGAAGGGCTTAGACATAATCTCTTTGTCTACAAGGTTACGGAAAAAGAGTAGCTCGGCTCCTGATTCCATAGTTTCAGGATCAGTTGTAAAGAAATCGTGAGGGATGAGAAGATAATCTAAAATTGGTATCACTGTTAAAATCTTTAGAATGTATTTCAGTGAAACTTGTTGATTGAGGATGATACTCGATCAATTGCAACAATCGGCAAGCTGCGTTTTGAGCAATTCACCATATCCTATGTCTAACCATTGCCCGTAAAGCTTGACTCAGCACTGTAAGTTAATAGCAAATCGCTCTAGAGGACGAGGGTTAAGCAGACAATAGTTCCTCACTGATCAGAGCGGTTACTGTTTCGGGGGCAATCGTAGTCCACTGGGGGTTTGTGGCTTGTCCGTTATGCCATTCAAATGTCACCTGGCTAAAATCAGCACAGGTTGGTTTATTGAAGCCTAGAGTGTAATGCTCAATCCAAACGAGCTTGGCAGGATCAAGACAAAATTCTCTAACAATTTGATTGGCTAGCTTCTCAACAAGGTAGGGGATAAACCATCCCATCTCAAACCCCATGTCCGTAATTATCACCGTTTGCACTTCATCATGAGGTAAGAAGATCCGGAGATGACACTGAAGTTGCCAGACTCCAAACACCTGACCTGGCATTTGACAGTGATAGATTTGATCAATGGTTTTCATATTACTAACAGATTAAACAAGAAACAAAAAGTGTTCCAATCTTATGAACAGTCATCAACTCTGCAATATCTTAAACTTGCAGGAATTAAACAGTAACGGGCGATCGCATCAATTTAGAGGAAACAGAATTTTGAGCTAAAGAGTTAGTAATTAAACTTGTAGTAGGCTGCACCAAAGGCATTTCCTGCCAGCAACTCCGGCAAAACCAGTACACTTGATGATGGCGAACATGACGCAGCATTTGGTTAGAGCAACAGGGGCAATTGTCCATAAAAACCTCACTTGTCATAATTACTATCACGTATTCAAAAGCACTATCGAACGATTTTTAGTAGTTAACTTGTTAACTATTTGGACTCTAAGAAGGAAAGATGGAGATTTGGTAAAGATGGCTTTTATATTAAGAATTTGTTGTAGATCGAGATATATTGCAAAACAACAAAAACATTAAAGATATGCAAAGAAAATGTAACAGTATCGAGCCTGTAGAGCCGCAAAGCTGCCATGCATCACCAGGCTTCAGCTCTAATCTCTTACCGTCATCAATCAGAGGATTGATTAGAAACCAGCAAAGCTACTTATAGACTTATCTAGCTAACTAACCCAGCACGTAGAGCCGCCACAGCAGCGTGTGTACGATCATGAACATTGAACTTTGTAGGAATATTACGAACGTGAGTCTTAATCGTTC
This sequence comes from Oscillatoria sp. FACHB-1407, assembly GCF_014697545.1. GTDB lineage: Bacteria > Cyanobacteriota > Cyanobacteriia > Elainellales > Elainellaceae > FACHB-1407. Next base: position 126,547 of record NZ_JACJSA010000022.1, read on the forward strand.
CAATACTTAAATACAGCTTTTGAGCAATTGCATGATTACTGTAACCCTCTACAATCAACCTCAGAACATCTAGTTCACGTTTGGTTAAAGGATGGCTCTGTAGATAACCTTGGTAATCTGAATCAATAGCGAGAATGCTAATCGTTTTTGGATAAGAAGACTTTAGGTAAAGCTCAAAATGAGTATTATCCTCATAATGTATTGGCAAACTCTTGATGTCATGCAACTCGTCAAGCAATACGGAAGATGTGCAAAACATATTAATTCCCTGTTAGAGGTTTTAACCAATAGCAGGAGATTAGCCAATAGCGGTAAGGATTTGGTAAAGATGACACTGTTGTTACAGTTGGTAAGATCTATTTGCGTCAGAACTCCATATTACCCACACTGTAAAGTCGTTTCCTAGACTCAAAAAGATTTGGCTATATCTTAGAAGAGGGCAATGGGTCTACAGTTAGAACCAAAGGAAGCAAAAGCGTAAATGTGACCCATTTTTGGCTGCTAGTCACCGAAATGGCACTTTTCATGTGCTCTGCTAATTTTTTAACTAATGCCAGTCCCAAACCAGTACCACCATGTTTCCAGGGATCGTTAGAGGGAATTCGGTAGAATGGATCAAAGATCCGGGGCAATTGTTCTGCTGAAATCTCAACTCCAGAGTTACGGATGATAATTTGAATGCCTGAATTAATATCACCAGGCGGATCATCAGCAAGCTTTGCTATCACCTGAATTTGTTCATTAGCAGGGGTATATTTACAGGCATTATTGAGTAATTCTGAAATGATGCGGGTTAGTCCAGATGTGTCAGAAACCAATTCAGGTAAATTAGGCGAAATATTAACCTGCAACGTTTGTTGTTGAGCGATCGCCCGTTCTTGAAAGCTCTCTGTAATATGAGGTAACCAGTCTTGTAGGTGAATTTCAATTGGGTCTAAAGAATAAGCATTTGCCTCAATTGACCGTATATCAAGTAAATCATTCACAAGTTTAAGTTCTTGATCACACTGATCACGCAATACTGATAGATAACGAGTGACCGTTGAAGCTTTAGGAAACTCTTCTATATTAAGAAAACCTTGTTGATTTAAAACCGTCTCTAACAGACGAATTGCTAGCCGAATATTTGATAGCGGCGTTCGCAATTCGTGAGATGTTGTTGCCAGGAAATCATCCTTAAGATCATTCAATCGCTGCATCTCTTGTAATTGAGCTTCCATTTGTTGAGCCTGGATAACAGCCTGCTCATGGGCTTCGAGTAGTCGCCTCTGTGTATCATCTCGAAAAACCAGGACTGCACCTATCACGACTCCCTGTTGATCTCGCAGGGGCACTGCACTATCGGCAACTGGAATGGTTGAGCCAGTTTTAGAGACTAGCAGAGTATGCCCATTCAGGTAAATCGTTGTATCTTGTTGAATTGCTAGAATGATTGGATGTTGAATCGGCTGTTGAGTCAGTTCATCAACGAATTGAACGACGTGCGTGACATCTTGATTCATGGCCTCGTTTAGCGTCCATCCAGTCAGATATTCGCCTGCTGGATTGAGGTACATGATTTGTAGCTGATTATCTACAACAACAACACTATCCCCCATGCCCCGCAAAACAGTACTTAAAAACTGTTCTCGTTCATAGCGATTGAGAGCCGTTTGAATCGCAACATAGAGTTCTTTATCTCGGACTGGTTTAAGAATATAACCAAAAGGAAACGTTAACGTGGCTCTTTCTACCGTACTCTTGTCAGAATGCCCGGTCACATATATTACTGGAATCTGCAATTGGTTCCAAATTTGTTCAGCGGCTTGAATGCCATCCATCTCACCTTGTAAACGAATATCCATCAGAACGAGATCAGGACGTAATTCTTCTGCTCTTTGAATTGCAAATTCTGCGGTATCTGCAACATCTACAACAACATAACCTAAAGATTCTAAACTTTCTTGCAAGTTAATCGCCAGGATATATTCATCTTCAACAACGAGCAGCCGTGCTGTCTCTTGAATATCTTGTTTTGGTAAAAGAGTTTTCACCATAATCATGATTTCACTAATGTAATTTTGAATTGAGTTCCTTCCTGGCTAACAATCTCAAGCGTTGCACCAATCTGTCTTACCAAACCTTGAACAAGTGTTAAACCCAAAGTCTTTGTCTTTTTAAGCTCAAAATTAGGTGCTAGTCCAAGTCCATTGTCTTGAATAACCAGTACTAAAGTTTGTTGTTGATTCACCTTGGAAGAAGATTGAGTTAACCTAATTTGGATCTCACCCGATCGCTCACCGGGAAAAGCATGTTTTAGAGCATTAGACACCAGTTCATTAATAATCAGGCCAAAAGGAATAACCGTTTCAATATCTAAATGCACATTCTCAACTTGAACAATTAACCGAATTTGGCTGGAATTGATATTATATGAATCAAATAAATAAACTGTCAGATCTTGAATATACTGAGATAGATCGACATTGGCGAGATCATCGGAACGATACAGCTTCTCATGAACGAGAGCAATTGATGCAATCCGGTTCTGGCTGTCCTGCAAGATTAGATTCGTTTGGGGATCAGGAACCCGACGAATTTGCATCTGGAGAAGGCTACTGACAATTCCTAAATTATTTTTGACTCGATGGTGAATTTCCTTCAACAATACTTCTTTTTCTCGGAGTGATACCGTAATGCGTTCTTCGGCTTCCTTTAAGTCTTGAATCGTTTGATTGAGGGCCGCCGTTCGCTCTAAAACTCGGTTTTCCAGTTCTTCTTTTGCCTGTCGCAACGCTTCCTCAGCTTTTTGTCGTTCTGCCTCAATTCGCTTACGGTCGGTAATTTCTTCACAGACAGTATTGATACCAATAATGCGATCGCCATCTTTAAGGGGTAAAAAACTTTCGAGCCAGGTTCGTTGTATGCCGGGTTGAGCCGGAGTCTCACCATTGATTTCTACATTCAAACAAGGCTCTCCTGTTTCCAGAATAGGAGACAGGAGTTGTTCAGCCTGATCTGCTAAATTGGGAAACAATTCCCGTATTGTATGACCGATGTGCGCTTCAATCGGGAGTCCATTCATTTCAGCAAGGCGTTGATTGATCCGCACAAAGCGCAGTTCTGTATCCAACACATTTAACCCAATCGGGGCACATTGGTAAATGTTCTCAATCTCAGCAAGTTGCTGTTGAAGTTGAGTCTGGCTCTGCTTCAAAGCGATTTCTGTTTGCTTGCGACGGGTAATATCGGTTAAGATAACAATTGCTCCACGAAAATGGTTGTCACGATCAGTCAGAGGGCGAGCATTTAATATAAGATTTAAAGCCTGTCCATCCGAAGTTTCTAAATCCACCTCCAATCCTCGAACAGTTTCTCCATCCAAAACTGTTCTAATGCTAAAAGGAGTTTTACTAGAGGATAAAATTTCAGCAGAGTTTAGTTCTGGCTGCTCTAACGAGTGGACGTAGGAGTGAGCATAAAAAAGTGACAATGTATCAAATGCTTGCGATACAAGATTTCTTTTCCATATTTGACAGGCTACTTGACTGGCACGAATAATTATTCCTGTATGGTCACACACTAAAATGGCTTCACCTGCTTGCTCCAGCATGAGTCGTGCCAGTCTCTCTGAAGCCAACGTTTTCTCATGTCGCTTTTGCTCAGTTAAATCAGTAATCACAACACAATTCATCACAACATCATCTAGTTTGAGATGATTCATTGAAAGATAGACAGGAATTTCAACTATATTTTGAGATACCAAAAATAGTTCAATCGCGATCTGCTCACCTCTCTCTACCTGTTTCAATTGTGATTGAAATAATGAAGCATCTTGAGATGATATATAACCATAAAAATATGATCCAATGAGTGTCTCTAATGGCTGTTTTAGTAGAGCCGAAAAACTTTTATTGCAGTATAAAATTAACCCCTCAGTTGAGAGAATAACTGCACCTTGCTGCATCTCCTCCACTAATAAACGATAGGATTGATCGGCATTTTGCAGCGTAAAGACTTGAGTTCCTTTGCGACCTGAAACAACAAGCGCATCTACTTCCCCTTGCATAATGGCTTGCAAAGTTCCTTCAGCGATCGCAAGCCGATCTTGTAACGTCTGGATCTCTTCTAGGAGTTCAGCTGAGGTTTTTGGGAGACTGTCCATATCTTCCATCTATTAAACCAGAACAAAATTTATCTAGGCACCAGATCTAATCCCATCAATACTTTTTCGGTATCTGATAAATCTCCAATAATGCGGCGCATTGGCGAGGGTAGCTGTTTGATAAGTGTTGGAATAGCAATAATATTGTCTTCTGGCTGAGTTTGATAAACATCAATCACTTCTAACTCATATCGTCCCTGAAGATATGCTTCGCAGATCGCTTTCAAACTCTCTAGCGATCGCATCGACCGGGGCGTGGTTCCAGCAACATACAACCGCAGATAATAACGTTGCTGATTTTGTTGAACGACTGCTTGTTCAAAACTTACAGTCATTGCCTTATTTTCTTCTTCTGGTATGCTCTTCTTTTCCTGCGGCATATCGTTCACCGTTTGAGTTACTTCTCAACTTTTTTAAGATCAAGTCCCAGCAAAACCTTATCTTGATTGGATAGATCCCCAATAATCTGCCGGATGGGAGGTGGTAGTTGCCTGACCAATGTGGGAATTGCCAAAATTTGGTCTTGTTTCGCCAACTCCGGGTGTTGCAATAAGTCAACGATCTCAATTTGGTACTGCCCCTGGAGATACTCCTCACATAACTTTTTGAGGTTGGCAAAAGCTGTTACCGATTTTGGGGTTTGTCCGGCAACATATAAACGGAGTTTCCATTGATTCGGTATCGTTTGATTGGCATTATCAGAAGAGTTCATAGTGGGAGGCTCCTATGCCACAAATGCAAAATTTGGAAGGGCAGAGTAAAATTAATCAGCCTGGCGTAACCGTGCCATTGATTGCTGATCTTGTAATAAATTTGCTGCATAAAGCTTCTCCTCTTGAAGCAGATGTTCAAGTTCAGCACTTTCAGATTCCATCTGCATCTGCAAAGTTGCAATCTGGTCTTGTATCATCTTCTGCTGTTGTTCAAGCTGTCGTCGTCGTCGAGCAACCTGCTGTTGCTGTTGAAGACGAGCCTGTTTATCCGCAGACTCCTGAGCAGCACGAGCCGTTCCAGTTAAGACCTGATTCTGTCCCAGGTAAACATCCAGTAAATCAACGCCCTGACCCGTTAACCGGAATTCTCGTACCTGGTTAGAATGTGCCATCCCACGAGATTTGACCAATTGCAGCAGACGGTTGCGCTCTCCGTTGCCTTCCACGGCTCGCACTTCTAGCCAGGTATCCATTAAGGAGGAAACCCCCATTTCGGTATGTTCGAGTGGCATTCCGGCGGCGATCAAATTTGTCATTAACACAGTGATCTGCTGACTTTTGAGGTAGTCAATCAGACGGATAAAGAACGATCTGGCTTGTAGCAGTGTTCCTGTTAAAATCAAATTGCTGATGGGGTCAATTATCATTGTGCTGGGTTGAACTGTGTTGAGCCAGCGGTGGATTTGCACCAGATGGAGTTCTAAACTGTAAACCGTTGGGCGTAAGGCTTCGATGTGCAGCAACCCTTTTTGAATATACGGTTCTAAATCAAGATTAACCGATCGCATGTTTCGCAAAATTTGCTGAGGGGCTTCTTCAAATGCCAGATATAAACACCGTTCTCCCCGTTGGCAAGCGGCAGCGGCAAAATGAGCGGCAATTGTGCTCTTCCCAGTCCCCGCCATGCCTGTGACAAGAATGGAGCTACCCCGAAAATAGCCCTGGCCATCAAGCATGGTGTCGAGGCGGGGAATACCACTGGAGATACGATCGCTAGAGACGCGATGATTCAACCCGATGGAGGAAAGCGGCAATACTGAAATTCCATCTTTATCAATCAAGAAGGGGTATTCATTACTGCCGTGCTGCGACCCCCGGTACTTCAAAACTTGCAACCGTCGAGTCGAAAGTTCCTCAAAAATTCGCTGATCTAAGCGAATCACACAATCAGAAACATACTCCTCTAATCCCTGGCGAGTCAGGTTATTTTCTCCCCGTTCCCCGGTGATGATAGCCGTAACCCCTTTTGTTTTAAGCCAACGAAACAACCGCCGTAACTCTGCCCGTACAATGGCAACATTAGATAACCCAGAAAACAAGACTTCGATCGTATCTAAAACAATCCGCTTTGCCCCAACACGGTCGATCGCACTCCCCAACCGAATAAACAGTCCTTCTAAGTCATACTCACCAGTCTCTTGAATCTCAGCAGGATCAATATAGAAACAGTCGATCTCAAGCTGCTTGTTTGCAATCAGTTGAGATAGATCCCAGCCTAAAGAAGCCACATTTTGGGTTAACTCTTCAACGGTTTCTTCAAACGAAATAAAGACACCCGGTTCTCCATATTGAGTTGCACCCCGCACTAAAAACTCTAAGCCAAGGAGAGTCTTACCACACCCCGCAGAACCACAGACTAAGGTAGGTCGTCCTTTGGGCAATCCACCTTCAGTAATTTCGTCTAACCCCTGAATACCAGTAGGACACTTGGACAATTGAGTAACGGGCGATTTTAATTCTGTTGAATCAGCAAGTTGAACCATAAGATATACCGATCCTTGATTTCATGAATGAAGACAAACTTCTCATTCTGAAAACAACTTCGTAGTCATTCGTAGTCAATTGAACACTTTTGCTTTGAGGTTAGAAAGAAATGATGGAGATTTGGTAAAGATAGCGTTTATGTTAAGAAATTGTTTTAGATTGAAATATTTTTCAAAGAAATAACAAGTTTAACAAACGTTATCCGCAGCTTAATTGCTGCAATTCTGCTTAAAAGATCGCAGGAACCATAAGGCTGATGATGTAATAGTTTTAACCAGTCTCAAAAACTGAAGTATCTAAAATTCATCCGTTAGGGCGGATTTTTCAGACCAGTCCAGCAGCTTCTTGATCTTTTCTACAAGTTCGTCCAAGTTAGATGAGTAATCGATCGCTCCCATAACCTTAAATGCTTGAAGTCGTTTTATATCAAGCCATTTTGCCCCGGTCGTTAGAATCACAACTGGAATGGTTTGTGTTGTCGGTTGTGCCCTCAAACTTTTTAAGAAGGTAAAGTAATCCACACCAAACATTGCAAGATCAAGAACAATCGCATCTGGTTGATCTTGTACGGCTCGTTGTAACCCTTGAGAGGGAGAAATCGCTTCAATCACCTCCCACTCACCCAAACAACTCAAGTACTCCTGCATGGCTTCCCGCACATTCGGGTTGCCATTAATGAATAAGATTTTTCTGGTGGTCATAATCGCCACCCTCGCAACGTTCATACAGTAATTCTTGGAACGGAAATACTAGCAAAGAGTTTTTTAAGTGACGGTTTGAGGCTCTGCCTCCGGCAAGGGTAAGTGATGTGATACAACTGATCGAGTTTGAGAGGGTTGAGTATCGAGTTGCTTGATCAGTTGAATTAACAAACCATCTTTTTGCTTACTGATCCATAAACTATTAGGGTGAACAGAATGAGACAACGGAATCAAGCTTTCAAATTGACCTAAATGAATGAAGTCTATATAAGGCTCTTTCCATTTTCCTCGAATGCAAATCGTCTCCAGGGTAGCTTTTACATTCATTAAGATGGCATCAATATCGGATATTTGAATATCTAGGATGAGGCTTGTCTTGGTTTCAGTTGCTGTGATTGCTGAGATGGGCTGTCCTTCGCTGTTGCCAATCCATAGAGTCGATTGCTGGCAGCTGTTAAAAGAGCAAGAAAATGAACCATCAAAATAGTGACTTGCATCATCTAAGCTTTGAAAAGAGACCACAGAATCGCTCCTCATATATACTCTTGCTATATGAGCAAGCTAAATCGCAAAGATGGGGATTTGGTAAAGATTGCAGATTCGTTACAAAACGTCTCATTATTCCCAGTTTAGTATTTCTGCGATTTCTGCAACTAAGGAAGCAGGCTGGATCGGCTTAGAAATAACTCCAGCAACCCCCATCTGCGTAAATTTGGCGCGATCGCTCGGTAAAACTTTAGCCGTCAACAAAATCACTGGAATAGGTTGCGTCATAGGGTCTGCCTGAAGTTTTTCATATACAGCAACCCCATCCATCCCTGGCATTGACACATCCAGTAAGATCGCATTGACCTGTTCAGTCTCTAAAATCTGCAAACAAGCTTCTCCAGAGGACGCAGTAACGGTTTCCCAACCTGCCAGATCTTCTAAACAGGCTTGTACCAGTTCTCTCAAACGTTCCTCATCATCCACAATTAAAATCTTTCTGCCACTCATACAGTGTCTTCCACAGGTAAAGTAAAGGAAAAGGTGCTGCCTTTGCCCAGCGTGCTTTCAGCCCAAATTCTACCGCCGTGTCGTTCAATGATACTGCGACAAATGGGCAAGCCTAAACCTGTCCCTCCCTTTTCGCGAGAATCAGAGGCATCAACCTGCTGAAAGCGTCCAAAAATGGTTTCGGTCTTATCTGCCGGAATTCCACGTCCCTGATCGACGACCTGGAATAAGACATAATCGTTTTGCCGCTGCGCTTGAAGCGTAATGACAGAATGAGCCGGAGAAAATTTGATCGCATTTCCTAACAGGTTTGTCAGAGTTTGCAAAATCATGTCCGGTGCAGCCCAGACGGTTACCTCTGCTGGAATAATGGTAAACGTAATATTTTGTTGAGATGCGATCGCCTGCACACTATCTACGGCTTGTTGCATGAGGTCAGCCGCTTGACAAACAACTTTCTCGACAACGGTTCGACCCGATTCTAGCCGTTCTAAATCTAGAATATCGTTGACCAGATTCACTAAGCGATTGGTGTCGAGCAAAGCAATTTCGACCATACGCTGCGCCTTTTCAGGCTTTTTGGTATAAATACCCGATTGCAGCAAGCCGAGTGACATTTGAATCGACGTTAACGGCGTGCGAAGCTCATGGCTCACAATGCCAATAAACTCATTCTTTATTTGTTCGACTTTCTGCCGCTCGGTGATGTCTTCCCCAATGCTGATAGTACCAATGATATTACCGTCAAAATCCTGCAACATAGTGTTATTCCAACCAATAAATCGCTCCTCACCCGATTTCGTCAAAATTGAGTTTTGATAATAGGGATAAGCATTGCGTAACAAAACCTCTGAGAAAACTCCCTGAAGTATGGATTGGTTAGAAGGAGGTAAGAAATTTGCAAACCAATTTTTACCTAACGTTTCTGCCTGAGTGTATCCAGTCAGATTCAAAAAGAAGGTATTGACATAGTTGACATTGCCTGATTGATCTAGCCCCACCACCAACAACTGAACATTATCGAGCAGCGATCGCCAGCGTCGTTCTGCCTCTTGCAAGATCACTTCTGCTTGCTTGCGTTCTTGTAGTTCGGTTTGCAGTTGGCTATATAACTCAGATTGTTGAAGGGCGATCGCTAATTGACTGGCAATTTGCTGTAATAGCTCAATCTCCCAAGACTCCCATCGATGCGGCGCACGATTGTGGTAAATGGCAAATAATCCCCATAACGACTCACCCACAAAAATTGGGGAAATAGCATAGGCTTTTGCTTGAAACTGTTCTAATAGCTCAATATGGCAAGGTTGCAAGTTAGCTGCATAGATATCGGCAACCGTTAGGGTTTCATGCTCTTTAAAACGCCCTCCCTTATGCTCTTGCAGGTAAGTATCTTCCCAAAGCTTGCATACCTCCGGCTCTACTAACTTAATCCAACCGTCAGCAACAGACTCTACAATAAAATCCCCACTCCAATTAGTGTTAAAGCGATAAATGGCTGAGCGATCGACCTCTAGCAGTTGCCTGACTTCAGTAACGGCTGAGTTGAGAATATGATCAAGATTCAGCGATTGGCGAATAGCCTGAGTAATCGTCCAGAGTAATTGCTTTTGCCGCGTCTGTTGTTTTAGAGCGGTTTCTGCCTGCTTGCGCTCAGAAATATCTTGCTGAACAGCAACCAGTACATCTCCATATTCGGGGTGCTTAAACACAGAGCAGGTTGCGCTACACCAAAAGGGGGTTCCATCTTTTTTAACGTTATGAACCTCATAGGTGGCTTCAAGATTTTGCAATACAGCCGATCGAATTGATTGAGTTACATCATCAGCCGATATTGTTTCTGTTGCATAATTCACGATCGAAACGTGCTGACCGTTGAGTTCCCCCGATCCATACCCAAACATCTGCTCAAACTTAGGATTGGCATACACGATTGTGGCATCGTCGGCTTTGACTAAACAGACCCCTTCTGCCATATTTCGGGTGATAACCGCTTGGAGTGCTAATACTTGCTCTGTTAGCTTGCGTTCAGCTTCACTGCGTTTGCGTTCACTGATGTCAAACATACTCGTTCGACTCATCACAAAGTTCCCGGCATCATCCCGAATCGCAATAGCATTAACCGTCACCCAACGAGTTGAGCCATCCTTATGGCGAAGCTGAAACTCTAAACCATTCACCCAGCCTCGCTGAATAAATTGAGGAAAGTTTTGGTGAAATGTTTGTTGACTTTCAGGCGTCACGAAATCTGTAAACTTCATTTGGTTGAGTACTTCATCACGGGTATATCCCAGCCAACTGAGTTCAGTGTCGTTAATGCGTATAATCGTACCTTCCACATCCAGGGAATGATAGCCACAAGGAGCTTTATTATACAAATCCTCTACTTCTTGGTTTGCCTGGTGTTGTTCTTTTAGGACAATCAAAAGACGATTATTTAAAGCATTTAACTCTTCGGTACGTTCTGCAACTCGTTGTTCGAGATCAGTATTGAACTGTTGCAGTAAAATTTCAGTCTGTTTTTGCTGAGTGATATCGATGGTAATCCCAATCATACGGATAGGTTTTCCTGCCTCATCTCGCAAAACTTGTCCAATTCCTGCAAACCACCGAATTTCATCTGTAGAAAGTACTCGAAATTCAATCCTCAAATCAGAAGAATTGTCTTCTAATGCCTGTAGCGTTTGTTGGCTTACCTTTTCTCGATCATCAGGGTGAAGACAACGCAACCAGTTCTCATAACTGGGTTCAACAGTTGCATCAAGGTTATAGAGTTGGTAATACTCAGGTGACCAGAAAAGGATATTCTTTTGCACATCCCAATCCCAAACAGCCGAATTACTGGCAATTTGAGCAAGCCGCAATCGAGCTTCACTTTGCCGTAGAGATTCTTCAACTTGCTGACGCTCTACCAGTTCAGTTTGTATTTGTTCAAATAATGCGGATTGCTGAATTGCAATACCAAGTTGAAAGGCAATTTGACGGAGTAAGTCAATTTCTGAGTCTTGCCATTGACGTGGAGCCTCACAATGATGGGCAATGAGCAATCCCCATAAAACACCATCTGCCGTAATTGGAACAACTAAGTTGGCTCTCACCTGAAATCGAGATAGCAGTTCGCGATGACAATCACTCATTCCAGCCGTGTAGATATCAGACTTTGTTGTGACAAGTCCTTGCCTAAACGGTTCGACGTAATCTTCGCCAAAACACGGATCATAAATTTCTGTTGATAAAATTGCTGTCCAATCAGCCCCGCATGATTCAACCACAACCTGACCCCGCCAATCTGGAAAAAACCGGAAAATGATGACGCGATCGGTCTGAAGAAAATGACGGACTTCATCGACGGTGGTTTGTAGAATTTCTTGTAGCTTGAGAGACTGCCGAATGCGCTGGGTCACCTCCAGCACTAAACGTTGTTGTTCAAGTTGCTTTTGCAACAATATTTGAGCCTGTTTCCGATCATCGATCGCCATGATCGTCCCACTCATTCGCACAGGTTGACCATTTTCTCCATAAAAGGCTTGCCCCCGTCCTTCAACCCAGTGAACGCTACCGTCTGCCCAAACCACCCGAAACTCATGATGGTATGGAACTCGGTTTTGGAGAGAGTGGGCGATCGCCTGGTTGAGTCCTTCCCGGTCATCTGGATGTAGACAAGCATCAAAGGTTTCATACTTGCCATCAAACGAGCCAGGAGACAGCCCCAATAACTGCTCATGCTCTGGTGACCAGTTGATTTCTCCGGACACGATATTCCAGTCCCACATTCCCATCTGGGCAGCATTGAGAGCAACCCTCAAGCGATCGCTACTTTCCGCAATGAGCTGGCGGTTGAGCTGTTCAACTTTAGATCTGCTCTTCTGCAAATTGACGCTCAATAAATTGATAATCAGTGCCACTATTAGAAAAAGAGCAAGTCGCAAAACATCATTTAGATCTGAAATTTGAATTTGATGAATGGGAGGAATAAAGTAATAATTCAGCGCCAGTAGAGAGAGGGCAATGGCGACCATGCCGGGTTTTCTACCGCCATACCAGGTACTTATGGCAATAGCAATATAGAAGAAAGCACCAATCGTGCGAGTAATAACAGCATCTAACCAAAGACTTAAGAGAAGGGCGATCGCAGTCGAACCGATCGCCACACCATATGGTAAAAGTCGCTGATACACCATCATTGTTAGTTGCCCTCCGGTCATGCCATCAGTGTTCCCTACTTCTGCCGTAGACGATTCCGCTCAATTCGGCTTAATACTCGTGTCACTAATTCGGGTCCCAACACAGGCTTGCTAATAAAATCATCAGCCCCTGCTGCAAATGCTTGCTGAAGCGACTCTGCATCTGTATGAGCCGTCACAACTAAGATCGGCACATCTTCCCATTCAGCATCCTGTCGTATCACCTGGCATAGCTCCAAGCCGCTAACCTGGGGCATTTCCAGATCCAGCAAGACCACATCGGGTGAAACCGCAACGAATACCTTCCAAAAGTTTTGCGGTTCACTTAAGGTCGCAATCTCCATTCCCCATGGCGTTAGCATACTTGAGAGAATCGCTAACATGGCTGGATCATCATCCACAATTAAGACTTTAGCCTCCGAAGTTTTTGGAGAATTGGATACGATACGGGCGATCGCCCTCAAAATTTGCTCAGTTGTCGCAGGTTTATGCAAAAACTGCCGTGCGCCTAACCGGGAAACCGCTAATCGATCGGCAAGACTATCTCGCCCTGTAAACACAATCACAGGTAAGTTGGGCGATCGCTCCGTCATCTCTTGCAACAGCGTTAATCCATCTTCCTCTGCCCCAGGAAAGCTGAGATCCAGCAACACAACATCGGGTGTATTCAATGACAAACGCGATCGCGCTTCAGCCAGCGTTGGGGCAATTTTGAGGCGAAGTCCCCAAGCATCCGATTCCGCCTTTAACCGCTCGGTCAGGGCAGTATCGTCATCAATCACCAGAACCCGATAGGTTTGAGTCAATGGAACAGGTACAGCGGTTGAGGCAACTGGGGACTCCGTTAACTCCTGCTGCAAAGCAGTGACGAGTTCCGAGAATCGAGTGACAGCTTCCGGCGGAAAAGCATCGCCGCTCATTAACAAATGCTCAATCGATCGAGCCAGCTTTGACCCCTCTGGATAACCAAACGATGCCAATGATCCTGCCAACTTATGGGCTTCCTGTCTGGCGGCTTGATGTAAATCTGCTGCTAAATTTCCGGCAAACAGAGCTAATTTTGCTTGCTCCAATACAGCAACTTGTTCTTGAAATGTTCCCTGAAACCGCTGGAGTACTTTATCAATCGCAGACTCACCTTGAGTGGGTAAATTCTGCTGATCAGTTTCATTCGCCTCTAAAATATTGACACCTGACACTGGCGCAGGAGGTGCAGGCTTTAACCGATACCCCATTCCATACACGGTTTCGATCATCTCGTCGGTTAGCCCACCTGCCTTCAGCTTCTTTCGCACGTCTTTAACATGGGTCACAATCGCGCGATCGCTAGGCGCGTCATCAAATCCCCACAATCGATCCAAAATAACGCTGCGACTGAAAATGCGATCGGGGTTTCGCAGAAATAATTCCAGTAAATTATATTCTGTTGCGGTTAGAGCAATAACCTGATCCCCAACGGTAACTCGCCCCGCATCCACATCTAAGCAGAGCAGTCCCCAGGTAAAAGTATGACTTGAGTGCTGAACGGGTTGTACTGGAATCTGAACGCTACTACGTCGTAACCAAGTCCGTAGCTTTGCCAACAAAACTTCTGGGGTATACGGTTGGCTAATATAGTCATCGGCTCCGGCATCAAACCCTAATGCTACGTCAGCATCAGCGTCACTCGCGGTTAAAAGTAGAATGGGTTTGTAATAGCCTTGCGATCGCAGCCGACGACATAAGCTAATAAAATCTAGCTTTGGTAGCTGTGTACTTAGCAAAACTAAATCATAATCACTAGAAGTGGCTAGATCTAAAGCGAGTTGCCCATCCTCTGCCACATCAACTAAATACTGGGTTTCTAGCACCTCTACTAAGTCGGCACTAAGTAGCGAACTATTTCCTAGAAGAATTTTTATCAACCACCTTTCCCCCTACTGCGAGACAAGTGCCATCTTCTGCACTATCATCTGCTGGACATCAGGTAGAGTGGGCAGTGGCTAACCCAGATTCTAGCCTTCGGTTAGCCGATAGAAGGGCGTACTATATACTTTCTTCTCAAATCCGGCTGCTTCGGGAAGCTAAAGCACTAATGAACTTTTAGGTATGGTACTCATATTATGAGCCTCATATTGCCGCCAAAGATAGTTCTGAAACAAAACATGGTGGTTTCAGCAATTGAGCGACAATGATGCCGCGTTTTCCATTCCCCTTCCCACCGATACGTTTTATAGGTCTTGCCTGTTTTTGCAGAACCCTATTAATTGCACTGATGAAGTTTTCACCCTTTTAAGCCTATCTTCTACTGACCGTACCAATCTTTGCGCCACTGCTCCATTTGGCTGATTTCCTGTTGTTGGCTATCGATGATGTTCTGAGCCAGTTCTTGGATCTCAGGGCGATCGCTCTTCTCTAATGCTTGCTGTGCCATGTCGATCGCTCCCTGATGGTGCGGAATCATGGCATTGATGAAGCGCAAGTCAAATTGATCATCGGCTGCACCTAGATCACCATTCATCATCATGCTAGAGCGCATTTCCTCGGTCATGGGCATCATATGTCCCATCTCTGCGCTGTACATCATTGGCTCATCACCCGCACTGGGATACCAGGCTGTGCGCCACTCTTTCAATTCGGAAATTTCCTGTTCCTGAGCATCAATAATAGCTTGCGCTAGCTGTTGGATTTCAGGACGGTTTGACTTCTGTAAAGCTTCTTGCGCCATTGCCACAGCACCTTCATGGTGCGGAATCATGGCATCAATGAATCGTAAATCAAAGCTCTCATCAGCAGGACCCAGATCCATGTTCATCATTGAACCGTGATCCATTGGCATAGGGCTAGAATTACCCATTGAGCCATGATCCATTTGTGCCGTGTTGGAACTACTGGGACTGCCCTCAGCAGACGGGGAGGTTGTGCCGCTACAAGCAGCAAGGCTCATTGATACTAGGGGCACCATTCCAGCCAATAAAAATGAAGTGAGTGTCTTTTTTGCCAACATTGCAATCTGTACAGCCTCTGTGCTTTAGCCAAGGTTTTATTGCTTACAAGTTGTAATAGTGGCAGACAAAAATAAAATCAGGATGAAATCTTTTTTAGTTATCTGGGCTACAGAGAGCAAAATGTTCTTGGCTAAGTACAGAAAAATAAAATTGAGATGAAATTCTAGCCATTCAGAAGTACGAAATCCGTTTAGAAATTTCTGCTTCAGTAGGAAGAGGTAATTTCCGGCATCGCGTCCTAGCCTTGAGGTGTAAAACGGTAGACCCATAATGTCTAACTGCGATCGCACGACGGCTAACTCGACAAAGGCTCGTGTCGTGCTGAGTTTTGTTGTCGTGTGGCAATAGCAGTGTAATTTACTAGGAGAAAATAATGCCTCACCAAAACTATCAATCCATTGTAGATGCAGCAACTCACTGCGCTTATGAGTGTGAACACTGTGCAGATGCGTGTTTGGGCAGTATGGCAGAATGTGCCCGTCTTTGCCGTGACTGTGCCGAAATTTGCTGGACTGCTGCTGCGTTTATGAGCCGTGGCTCACGCTTTATTCCCCAAGTTGTGCGCTCTTGCATTGAGATCTGCGAGGCTTGCGCGAAAGAGTGTGAAAAACATGACAATGAACACTGCCAAAGCTGTGCTAAGGCTTGCCGACGTGCCGCAGAAGAGTATCGCAAAGTGGTCAGTGTTGCAGGTGTTGCTTAATTCGATCGAATTTACAGTTTAAGTATCAGAAAGTTGGCAAGCCTGCTCGATAAGCTTGCCAGCCCCCTCTACAATTTCTGCACTTATGTTAAGTCAGCTATAGAAGTGACGGGAGGAGTTGAGCGAAAGCATTATTTTGAAAGGGTGGAGAAGCAATATGAATCAACAGAAAGACATGGCAGGAATGGGCTGGAACCGATTCGCAGCAATGATTGCGACCTCAACGTTCATCATGTTCTTCTTGATGTATCAACTCATATACTCATTTGATCACGCACTGTTTAGCGTAAATCGATTGGTCGCCTCATTGGTCATGGGGTGCGTGATGACCGTTGTGATGCTTTCCTTTATGTGGTCGATGTACCGAGGAGTAGGAACCAAGATCGCCGTTCTCGGTTTGGCTACCGCACTCGGATTAATTCTGCTCTCTGTGAATAGATCTCAGGCGCTGATTGGAGATGTCAACTTCATGAAGTCGATGATACCTCACCACTCAATTGCCATTAACAATGCACGAAAGGCAAGCATTAGCGATCCGCGCGTTCGTGAGCTTGCAGATGAGATCATTGAGTCGCAGGTTCGTGAAATAGCAGAGATGCAGTTGCTCCTCAATGATATTGCGCGAAACGGAGAACGGGGGACGGCGGTGCTTCCCGCTCGCTCGACCGAAATCACTTCAGATATGGAGCGTCAGATTAGAGAAGCAGTGCAGTAAATAAGTAGATTTTCGGTGTGAATGCCTAGTGGTCTGCCAAATCAACTTTGCCGGGTTCAATCGTAGGATATAGTCGCCCTAATTTAACTCGCGCATCAGTCGTTGCGAAACGCCAATTCACCGTTG